>JBFEPU010000194.1:0-5557 GCA_041549915.1 Anaerolineae bacterium
GAGGTTCAGTCGCGTTGTCGGCGCTCACCGAGCATCGTAACTGCAGCCAGCACAGCTACGGTCACCAGTCCCAGTACGAGCAGCGCGCCCAGCTTGAACAGGCGCGAGGATACCAGAAAGTTCAGCACGCCGAAAGACGCGCTCAGCAGGCAATAGAGCAACACAACCTGCCGCTGCGATAGCCCCAGGTCGACGAGACGAAAATGCAGGTGCCGGCGGTCCCCCTGACCGATGGAACCCTCCCGTTGCAGACGCACCAGGATCAGCCACGCCAGGTCAAGGATCGGCACAGCCAACACAAGCAGAACTGTGGCCATCCGCGCTCCGGCTACGATGCCCAGCGTCGCCACGGCATAACCCAGGAAAAACGAGCCGCTGCTGCCCATAAAGACCCTTGCTGGATGAAAGTTGTAGGGCAGAAAGCCCAGCGTGCTGCCCAGCAGCGCCAGCGGCAACAGCGAGACACTGTACTGCCCCACGCGATACATGTGAACAAACAGGACAGCAGCCAGGATAGCCGACACGCCGGCCGCCAGGCCATCGACTCCATCGAGGAAGTTAACGGTGTTGATCATGCCCGAGATCCAGATCACGGTGATCAGAGCGGTGAGCCACCAGGGAAAAACGAGGAGTCTGTCGGTGAAAGGATTCATCATACGCTCAATAAAGACGAGCGTGGCGACGGCGATCAATGAGGCAATCACCTGCGACACAAACTGCGGCAAGGCAGTCAACTCATGTCGGTCATCGTATAGGCCCACGACGAACAGGAATGTACTGCCCAATAGGATACCGACCAGCCGCGTCAACTCCTTGGCGTCAGGGCCTTCGGGAGTGGGTAGCAGGCGCGACAGGAGCGCTGCTAGCAGTGCCGCCACGATGAAAGACGTGTACAAAGCAACACCGCCCGTGCGCGGCACCCTGCCTACATGCCTGCGCCTCGCGCCAGGGACGTCCACCAGTCCCCTGCTCCTGCCCAAGCGCGCAGCCAGGGGAGCGATGGCCAAGGCAAGGCCAAAGGCAATCACAAAGACGATGAGAAACGGCATCTCCTGTTCCAGTGCCTGGGAAGACCGGCTACCGGGACGGGTCCGGGCATGCAGCGCCAGGGCAGACCGGTTTCCTGCAGCGCGTCCTAGCCAGTGCCGAACTGCCGGTCGCCGGCATCGCCAAGACCTGGCACGATGTACCCTTCGGGCGGATCGTCCGGACCACTGGGCGGAGGCGTCAGGTGATCATCCAGTGCTGCGAGGTGGATATCGACGTCCGGGTGAGCCTTGACCAAACGCTCCACTCCCTCGGGCGCACCGATAATGCCTACAAACTTTATGCGGCGGGCTCCCCACTGTTTCAGGATGTCCACTGTGGCCACCGCTGAACCTCCTGTGGCCAGCATGGGATCGAGGATCAGGCAAACCTGCACGGATGGATGGATTGGCAGCTTGTTGTAGTACTCAACGGGTTCCAGCGTCTGATGATCCCTGTACAGGCCGATGTGCCACACCTCAGCGGTGGGCATCATCTCCCAGATGCCTTCCACCATACCCAGGCCAGCACGAAGAATGGGCACCAGCCCGATCTTGTCCGTAAGTTCGAGGCCAGTGGTGGTAGCCAGAGGTGTCTCCACGGCGACCTCCCGCGCCCCGAGGTCGGCAGTGGCCTCGTAGGCCAAGAGTATGGCGACCTCGCGGATCACCTCACGGAACTTTTTGGGGCCTGTCTCCACGCTGCGCAGCAGGGTCAGCTTATGTCGAATTAGCGGGTGGTTGGAGACCTTGACCTGCACCATAGTCACCTCCCCTCAAGACCCCGTATTACAAAACCAGGGAATCCTTTGTAGCGGATTCCCTGGTCAGTGGCTATGCCTCACCACACCTCTTCAGGAGGATTTCCCACTCCTCATCCACGCGTTCCTGTATCTCATCGATCACGTGGCGGAACTGCGGCTGGAAGAGGTGCCGGAAGCGACCCTGCGTCTTCAGCCATTCTACCACCGGCTTCTTCTCGCGAGGTTTGTAGTTCAGCTTCCAGACCCCTTCCTCCACTTCAAATAGCGGCCAATAGCACGTATCCACGGCGAGCGCGGTGACATCCATCGTGGTATCTGTGGCATGACGCCAACCGCGATTGCAGTCCGAGAACACGTTGATAAAAGACGGACCGTTCGCAGCCGCGGCCTTCTGCGCCTTGGTCATCAGATCACGCCACTTGGTCGGCGCCGATTGGGCCACGTATGGAATCCGGTGGGCGGCGATGATATCGGTCAGAGGCTTACGCCACTGCACCTTGCCGGGGATCACCTCGCCGGCGGGTGATGTGGTCGTGTGTGCGCCCATCGGCGTGGCGGAACTGCGCTGAATCCCGGTGTTCATATATGCTTCGTTGTTCAGACAGACGTAGATGAAGCGGTGTCCACGCTCCAGGGCCCCCGATAGGAACTGCAAGCCAATATCATAGGTCGCGCCATCCCCACCGAAGGCGATGAAGCGGATATCGCGGTCGGGGATCTTGCCCTGGCGCACCAGGGCGCGGTACATCGCCTCAGCGCCCGAGATCGTGGTTGCAGCGTTCTCGAAGGCACTGTGTATCCAGGGCACGTTGTACGCAGTGGTCGGGTACATGGTTGTCGCTATTTCTGCACAACCGGTCGCCATGCTCACGACCACAGGCTCTTGAATAGCATGCAGAATCTGCCGAATGATCACCGGCTCTGCGCACCCAGAACAGAACCGGTGTCCCGGAGCAAGCCGCTCGGGTTGGCCAGCGAGTTCTTTCAACTTGATCGCCATACGCCTACTCCCTCAATCCAAGATAGCCCACTAGCGACTTGACCTCGCCAGTAGCTGCGATCTGCTGCAGATCGCGGGCCACCTGCTCAAAGTGCTGTGGGAAGATGTCTCGTCCGCCCAAGCCATAGATATAGTTGACTGCCTTGGCCTCGAGGCCGGCCGCAAACAAAGCCGCGCAGACCTCCAGGTACAGAGGACCTGCTCCTTCCATCGCGCCAAAACTGATCGAGCGATCCAGCACGGCTACTGCTTTGATGCCCTTGAGAGCAGCGGCGAGTTCCTGGGAAGGAAACGGCCGGAAGACGCGCGGCTTGAGCAAGCCAATCTTCACCCCCTGCCCACGAAGCTTCTTCACCACGCTGCGCGCGGTTCCCGCTGCCGAGGAAAGCACGACAATCGCCATCTCGGCGTCATCCACGGCATAGGAGTCAAAAGCGCCATAGCCGCGGCCAGACAACTGGCCGTATTCCTTGCTTACATCCATAATGACCTTCATCGCTTTGCTGAGCGCGTCGGTCTGCTGCCGCTTGTGCTCAAAGTAGTAGTCATACATGTCCCAGGCACCAAAGGTCTTGGGCTCATCCACGTCCAGCAGGGAATACTTGGGTTTGTACGTGCCAATAAACTCCTTCACCAGCCCTTCATCCAGGACTTCCACACGCTCCACGCCATGGCCGGTGATGAAGCCATCCTGCATCACCATTACCGGCAGCAACAGATCCGGATGTTCGGAGATGCGCACCGCCTGGATCAGATTGTCATAGGCCTCTTGCGCGGTCTCGGAGTACAGTTGAATCCATCCCGCATCACGCGCGCCCATCGAGTCCGAGTGATCGCAGTGGATATTCAGCGGAGCAGAGAGGGCGCGATTCACCACCGTCATGACGATGGGCAGGCGCATGGAGGCTGCGATATAAACCATCTCCCACATCAGGGCCAAGCCATTGGCTGCCGTGGCTGTCATCACCCGCCCGCCAGCCGCGGAAGCGCCGATGCATGCACTCATCGCTGCATGCTCGCTCTCCACAGCTATGAACTCGGTGTCCACCTCACCGTCAGCCACATACTGTGAAAAGGTCTGCACGACAGCTGTCTGGGGTGTGATGGGATAGGCCGCCACCACGTCGGGGTTGATCTGCCGCATCGCTGTTGACGCCGCATGGGCTCCGTCCAGAGCCAGCTTTGTCGATTTGACCATTGTTATGTCCTCCTCCAACAAAGAGTGAAACAGTGTCAGATGGCCTGTCGGAGCGCCTATTCCTGCTCGAGGATCATCTGAATAACTTTGCCTGCTTCGCCAGTGTGCTCGTGCGCTTCGGTCTTGATCGGGCACACACTGGCACAAATGCCACAGCCCTTGCAGTGGTCATAGTCAAAGGCAACCCAGCGGCCGTCCTCAACGATGATCGCCGAGTCCGGGCAAAAGACCCAGCATATCATACAATGTGTACAGCTCTCCATGTCCTGCACCGGACGCATCGTGCGCCAGGTACCGGTGTTGTACTCCACCGTGCTACCCGGCTCCAAGACCACGCCACCTATGGTCGCTTCTCTCCACGTAGCCTTCTCTTCTGGCATGCTCCCCTATCCTTCCTTCACCGCTTCATGGGCCCGTCGCAGAGCTGTGACATTCGCGTCTACTACTTCACCTCTGAGCTTGGCACCGAGCTTCTCTTGCACTACCTCAACCGTCTTCTCCAGGTCCACCAGCCCAGTAGCGCGTATGATAGCTCCGAGCATCAGAGTCGCGGGAATATCGCGCTTGAGGGTCTCAAGGGCGATCCCTGTGGCATCCACGGTGAAGACCCTCGCCTTCTTGCCTGTCAGACCCAAGGCCTCACGGATCCTCTCTGGTGGATCCGGGCTGTTGACGATCACCACACCATCCTCAGCCAACCCTTCGGTGACGTCCACAACAGAGAGCACGTTCGGGTTCACCACAACAACCACCTCAGGGCTGAGAATCTGGTAGTGCACGTCGATTGGCTCATCGCTAATACGCGTGTAAGACTTGATGGGCGCACCCATGCGCTCGGGACCATAGTCCGGGAAAGCCTGGAAGTACATGCCCTCCTTCAAAGCCCCCTCGGCCAGCAATTCACCGGCCGTGACGATACCCTGCCCTGCACGCCCATGCCAACGGATTTCTGTCAGCTTTCCCAATTTGACCTCCTAGATAGAACAAGCCTTGAGGAGCTACCAGCGGTGAGCGGATGCTCCTTGCCCATGAGTGGGGACTGGTTACTCTTCATCCAGTGGAATCAGGGTGGAGGGCCTTCGGGGCTGCTGGCGCTCCAGCCGCGCCTGGCATTTCACGCAAGTTGTGCTGTGCGGCATGACCTCCAGTCTGCCGGGATCGATGGGCTGTCTGCAGACTTCACAGATACCGTAGCTGCCCCTTTGTGTAGCGCGCATAGCACGCTCTATGGAGGCCAACTTCTGCTCCAAGGTCTGGATGATGGCAAGCGTCTTCTCGCGATCCGAGATGTCCGCAGCCGCGTCCACAGAATCTGCACTCGCCTCGGACACACGCCCCGTCCCGCTACCCACGTAGCTGCGCAAAGACTTTAGCTGGGCCAGCGTGTGCTCACGCTCCTCCTGTAGACGTTGCTGCTGGTCTGCGCGTGCCTTCTTCGTCTGATCAGCCATCTGCACCCCTGTGGAAATGGTCAGAACTTGACGAGCGAAAAGACGTCGTAGCCTTCAAGCTTCTCGACGCCCTTCAGGAAGGTTAGATCGATGAGAAAGACGATGCCCACGACCACTCC
>JBFEPU010000195.1:0-5527 GCA_041549915.1 Anaerolineae bacterium
AAAAAGGGCGACTTACGATCCCCTCGAAGTATCGCGACACTCTGTCCACGGGTGTGGTGATCACTCCAGGGCTCGATCGTTGCCTGTGGGTCCTCCCCTTGTCGGAGTGGGGCGACATCGCGGAGAAGGTCAAGCAGTTCTCCCTGATGAAGAAAGACTCCCGCTCCTTTGTCCGCTTCTGGTTTAGCGGAGCCACCGACTGTATCCCCGACAAGCAAGGCCGCATTCTCATCCCCACCTATCTGCGCGACTATGCCAACCTGAGCGATGAAGTGATCATCGCTGGCGTCCAAAACCGCCTAGAGATCTGGAACCCCGACGCCTTCCAACAGTCTGACACGATGATCCAGGACGACGTGGAGGGACTTGCCGAGCGCTTGGGCGAATTCGGAATTCTATGAGGGGCCACGAACCCGTTCTGCTCGATGAGGTGGTGGCCGCGCTCTCACCGCGGTCGGGAGGCAGATACATCGACGGCACCGTGGGCAGCGGAGGGCATTCGAGGCAGCTTCTGGAGCTCTCCAGCCCCGACGGGCAGTTGCTGGGCATTGACCTGGATGTTCAGGCGTTGCGACTGGCCCGGGAAGTGCTAGGCCAGTACGGCGCGCGCGTCCACCTGGTGCACGGCAGTTTCGCCGATCTGGGCGCTATCGCAAGCGACCAGGGATTCTACCCCGCTGACGGGGTTCTGCTCGACCTTGGCCTCTCAACAATGCAGTTGTCGGACCCGGAGCGGGGCTTTGCTATTCAATTGGATGGGCCGCTCGATATGCGCTTTGACCTCTCTGCCGACAGGACGGCGGCCGACCTGGTCAACACGCTGCGAGAAGCCGAGTTGGCGGACATTATCTATCGCTACGGTGAGGAGCGCAAGTCAAGGCGCATCGCACGCGCCATTGTGCGGGCCCGTCCATTACACTCTACAAGGGAATTGGCGGACTTGGTCGTACGAGTGGTCAGGCGCCGGGGACGCATCCACCCGGCCACAAGGCTGTTTCAAGCGTTGCGCATAGAGGTGAACGATGAGATCAGAGTCCTGGCCCAGGGACTGGAAGAGGCCGTGGACGTACTGGCCCCGGGTGGGCGGTTAGCAGTCATCGCTTTTCATTCTTTGGAGGATCGTGTGGTCAAGAACTACTTCCGCCAGCAGGCGAGGGGCGACGACAGCGGAGGTAGGCCGACACTGCGCCTCGTAACACGCAAGCCCATCCGGCCTTCGCAGGCCGAGCGCGAGCGCAATCCGCGAAGCCGCAGCGCAAAGCTCCGCGTGGCAGAGAAGCTGGCCACAGAGAGCCCTGCGGTGAGCGAGAGCACCTAGCAGCGTTCCCAGCAAAGCCGCGAAAGCTCCTGCCCTGCGGAACCCCGCGGGACAGGCGGTCAAGATACTTCAGTGAGGTGAAGGATGGCAGGCGGACGAAGGGCAGCGTCTGGCAGCGCGAGTGCGTCGGGGCGGGCTACCTCCCGCCATGATTCGGGCGAGGTTGTACCGCCACTGTCCCCTGATGTGGGACCGTGGCTGTATCTCCTTGCCCTCTTCTGTTTACTGAGCCTGGTCGCGTTCCTCTACCTGAGGCATACCACCTCTGTGGTGAAGCTAATCGACGAGATGGAATACCTGGAGCAGCAAAGGCGCCACCTGAACTGGGACAACAACGCTCTGCGCCTGCAAATCGCAACGCGCCAGCCTGTTGCCCGGATTCAGCAAGAGGCCCGAGCAATGGGCCTGGGCGAGGCAGAGAGTATTGAGTACGTCGAGGTGCAATGGGACGAGCCTGGCAGCGGTGTAGACGGGACTGGATCGCAGCGCAACGTCCCTACGCCTCAGGCGCCCCTGGCTCTCCCTTCATGGTTGCGGCCTCTGATGCAGCAGTTTGGAGATTGGGCCAGCACGGATGCGGGGTCAGCTGAGCAGGCCAGCAGATAGCGATTGGAGCGCACCAAGGTGGAGTTTCCGACGGTTGAGCAATTCTTTCGGCGAATGTTCTTCCTGGGGCTTGTCCTGGCGAGCCTTGCAGTCATCGCTGCAGTGCGCGTGGCGAACCTCTTGCTCGACCCGCCGCCGTGGATCACACCGCCCCCTGCCGAGGAGGAGGTGGTGCTGCCTGCTGAGCGCGGGAACATATATGACTGCAATGGGTATCTATTATCTGTGTCCCATACTCTTGCCAATATCGATGCAGCCCCTCACATCGTGACGGATACTGAGACGCTTGTCGACTGGCTGGCCCCACTGCTGTGGCAGCCCAGGGAAAAGTTGCTGGCCGACCTGAACTCGGAGGCCAAACACGTACGCCTGGCACGCGGTGTCAGGTGGGAGGTGGCTCGGGAGATCTTCAGCTGGGAGATGAGTGGCGTAACGGTCGAGGCTTGGCCGGGACGCGTTTATCCTCACGACTCGCTGGCAGCCAACGTGGTCGGCTTTGTGAACGACAAGGGCGAAGCCTTCTATGGTGTGGAAGAGCACTATGATGAGCTTCTGTCCGGCGAGCCCGGTTCCCGCAAGTCCGGCCGAGATCCGATCGGGAGCCTGTTCTACCACGTGGAGGCCGCGCACCATGGCGCCGATCTCTACCTGACGCTGGACCGAAATGTGCAACACATTGTCGAAGAGGTGCTGGCCGCGGCTGTCACGGGGAACGAGGCCGTGCAAGGCACTGCCATTGTGATGGAACCACAGACGGGCGCCATCCTGGGCATGGCTGTGTTTCCGACCTATGATCCAAACACCCGTGCGGTGGATGACTTTGGCTTGTTCGTCAACTCGGCGATCAGCGAGCATTATGAGCCCGGTTCGGTGTTCAAAATCGTGACTGTGGCTTCGGGGCTGGACGCTGGGATCATCTCGCCGGCGAGCACCTACTACGACAATGGCGAGATTGTGGTAGGCGGCGAAAGGATCAGGAACTCAGATAACCAGGCCCACGGCGAGACAACTATCCGCGACTTGCTCGCGCAATCACTAAACGTGGGAGCAGCTCACATCAGCACGATGCTGGGAGCCTTTAACTTCTACGAGTACGTTCGCCGCTTCGGTTTCAACGAACTAACCGGTGTGGATTTGGCCAAGGAGGTCGCAGGACAGGTGCGTTTTCCGGGTGACAGAGAATGGCATGAATCGGATCTGGGCACCAATTCCTTTGGCCAGGGACTGGCAGTCACACCGCTGCAGATGCTGGGCGCGGTGTCCGCCGTGGCCAATGGCGGCGTCTTGGTGCGTCCACACATCGTGGACCGGATTGTCGACGGCGACATCACGACCGATGTCGCACCCGAGCCGCTCAGGCGGGTGATTTCGCCCGAGGCAGCGGCGCAGGTGACCGAGATGCTCGTCTATGCTGTGGACACGGTGCTGAGCACAGGATCTGTACCAGGGTACAAGGTTGCGGGGAAATCGGGCACGTCCCAGATCCCTACTATTGCCGGGTATCATCCTGAGGAGACCATTGCCTCATTTGCCGGCTACGCACCGGCCTATGATCCCAGGTTCGCGATCCTGGTGGTGATTCAGCGGCCGACCAACGAGCGCTGGGGCATCACCGCTGCAGGTCCGGCATTCCGGGAGATCGCGGAGCGTCTCTTGAAGCTGTATGCTGTGCCGCGGAACGGTGCGCGCACGGCGATGCAACTGAGCGGGGGGTAGGGGATGCCACTCACGCTCGGTGATCTGTGGAATGCGCTGGGCACAGGACCGTGGCCTGCGCAGCAGACGGCCGGCCTGGCCTTTGCGGATGTGGTAGTGGACTCTCGCCTGGCCGTGCAGGACAGCCTGTTTGTGGCGTTGCGCGGCGAGGAGACGGACGGCCACCTGTTTGTGGGCGATGCATTCCGGAGAGGTGCGCGCGCAGCACTGGTGGAGAGACGCGTCGACGACTGCGCGAAGCTGGTTGACGTGCGAGGGGAGCTCCAATCGCCACTGACGGTTGCGGAGAGCATTTGCTTCCTGGTCCCGGACGCCCTCAAGGGCTTGCAGTGCCTGGCCGCACACTGGCGGCGGCAGCATGCGCAGTGTCACGTCGTTGGCATCACCGGCAGCGTGGGCAAGACGACCACAAAGGAGCTGATTGCCTCTGTCCTGAGTCGGCAGTACACAACGCTGAAGAGCCTGGGCAACTACAACAATGAGATCGGCCTTCCGCTCACCATGCTGCGCATCCATCCGGGCGTGCGGTGGGTGGTGCAGGAGATGGGGATGTATGCCCTGGGAGAGATCGCGGAGCTGGCTGAGATCGCCGTGCCGGAGATCGGAGTGGTGACCAACGTTGGCCCCACCCATCTGGAACGCCTCGGCGCCATCGATAGCATCGCCCAGGCAAAGGCGGAACTGGTGCAGGCGCTGCCGCCCGATGGGCTGGCGGTCCTGAATGGCGACGATGAGCGCGTGCGGGACATGGCCACGTTGACGAGAGCGAAGCGAGTGCTGTTCTACGGCTTGCAGCCGCACAATGATCTCTGGGCTGACAAAGTCGAGACGCGTGGCCTCGAAGGTCTGTGGATGCGGTTTCACTATGGTGACCAGTCGGTGCATGCTAAACTGCCCATCCTGGGTCGTCACAGCGCGTATGGCGCCCTGGCCGCAGCGGCGGTTGGGTTGAGCCTGGGGTTGGCCTGGGAGGAGATCATTCTGGGCTTGCGGGACGAGACGGCGCAACTGCGACTGATGGTCGTGCCTGGAATGCGCGGCACAACGATTGTCGACGATACCTACAATGCGAGTCCGGATTCAACAGCGGCAGCGCTAAACCTGCTGGCAGAACTGAACGGCCGCAAGGTAGCTGTCCTGGGCGACATGCTGGAGTTGGGAAGCTACGAGGTAGAGGGACACCAACTTGTGGGCCGGCGAGCGGCGGACGTTGTCTCCATTCTTGTGACGGTCGGCGATCTGGGGAGGTTGATCGCCGAGGAAGCACTGAAGGTGGGGATGCCGACCTCCGCGGTCCACACCGTTGAAGATAATGACGCGGCAGTGCGGGTTCTGGACCGCGTGCTGGCAGAGGGAGACCTGGTGCTGGTCAAAGGATCACGCGGCATGGCGATGGAGAACGTGGTGGCTGAGCTGGCGAGGGGCGACTGATGGCCCAGGCATTGTTGTGGGGCACCGTGTCTTTCGTGCTGTCTGTGCTGTGCGGCAGGCCCCTGATTGGCTTGCTGAAGCGCCACCGAGTTGGCAAGACCATCCGTATCGATGGGCCGGCGAGCCACCAGGTCAAGATGGGCACTCCGACCATGGGCGGTCTGATGATCCTCGTCCCAGTGACAGTCATCACACTGCTCACCAACCTGGTGGGACGTTATTCGATCCTCCTGCCGCTGGGAGTGATGGTCGCTTACGGGTTGATGGGCCTGTATGACGACTGGCGTTGTGTGCGTGACCAGACTGGCTACGGGGTGCTGGTACGACTCAAGTTCCCGTGGCAGGTGTCTGTGGCGCTTGTTTCGGCATTTGGTCTGCGCGGGATACTGGACCTGGGGGGCATGGCGGTGCCCACCTTCGCACAAGAGTTCGACATTGGATGGTGGTACGTGCCAA
>JBFEPU010000196.1:0-5517 GCA_041549915.1 Anaerolineae bacterium
CGCAGTTGTCCACAGAGCTCACTCGAAGGGCCAGTTGCTGCCGTGTCATCCGCCGAGACAGCAGTATAGCATCCACGGAGTCAGACAGCAAAGCGAGCCATGGGCAGGGCGGAGTAGGAGCAGAATGGTGTCCGCGCGACCAGGACCATGCAATCGGCAGATGGATTTGCGCGGACAAAGGCACTGTGATATACTTTATGTCATGGAACGGGTGATCGAATTACGCGTCGAACAGGGTGGGCTTCGCGTCGACAGGTACATTGCCGATCAGGCCGCTGACCTGTCCCGCTCTTTTGTACAGAAGTTGCTGGACGAAGGTCGTGTGACCATCAGTGGTCAGGTGCCCAAAGCCAGCTACAGAGTCGAAGCGGGCGATGTCGTCGTGGTGCAAGTGCCACCCCCGCAGCCAGTCCGCATAAGCGCTGAAGAAATCCCCTTGTCAATCGTCTATGAGGACGCGGACCTCGTGGTAGTGGACAAACCAGCGGGAATGGTGGTGCACCCGGCCCACGGCCACCCCGACGGGACGCTGGTCAACGCCCTGCTGGCCCACTGCAAAGACCTCTCTGGCATAGGGGGCAAGCGGCGCCCCGGCATCGTGCACCGTCTGGACAAAGACACCTCTGGGTTGGTGGTGGTTGCGAAGAACGATGTAGCCCACCGGCACCTGCAGCGTCAGTTCAAAAAGAGGCTGGTGCACAAGGCATATCTCGTGCTGACAGAGGGTTCCCTGCCTGCTCCCCACGGCGTGATCGATGCACCGATAGGCCGCGATCCAAGACAGCGCAAGCGCATGGCAGTGGTGGCCCACGGTGGGCGTGAGGCACGCACCGAGTACCGCGTGCTGGAGCGCTTTTCACAGCATACACTGGCAGAAGCTCAGCCTGTCACCGGCCGCACCCACCAGATCCGAATTCACTTTGCCTCCATCGGGCACCCTGTCGCCGGCGACCGTGTGTACGGATTCCGCAAACAGCGGCTCTCCTTGCATCGCCAGTTCCTGCATGCAGCTCGTATCGGTTTTCGCTTGCCCAGCTCCGGTGAGGCCGTGGAGTTCACGGCCGACCTCCCGCACGACCTGGCCTTGGTGCTGAACGAGCTGAGACAGGGCACGACAGGCTCTCTCGACAGGCGGTGATGGCGCGGATGTGGAACGTCTTCAGCGTGCGGTGAAGCGCATTCTGACTTGACAAAGCCGGCGTTTTGTGCGATACTAGGTCCAGCAAAGGCAATGACGGAACCGAGTAGGCAGGGGTAGTCGCTCAGAGAGCCCGGCACCAAGGTGAGAGCCCGGGACGACGAGCCTGCCGAAGATCCTTCCCGAGCCGCCAACCGAAAGCGTGCTGCGCCAGACGTGAGTAGACTTGGACGGAGTCGCCAGCCGTTACAGTGGCGGGGGTATGAATACGTACCTCACAGAGTGGGCATCATGTGCCAAGCAGGGTGGTACCGCGAGATTCAAGCTCTCGTCCCTAGATGGACGAGGGCTTTTTTCGTAGGGAGAGGAAGATGGCGGAGATACAGGTGCGTCGTGCAGAGCTCGGGGACCTCGAGGCGATCCTCGACCTGTGGCAGGAGTTGATGGACTATCACGCACGCCTGGACCTGCGTTTTCGATCAAGTCAGAATGCCCGCTCTCACTTCCGCGCGACGCTGAAGGAGTGGATGGTGGATGATACCCAGCGCGTCTTTGTGGCGACGGACGATGGCCGAATCGTGGGCTACACCATCGGGCGCATCGTGGAGAACCCGCCGGTTATGGAGCTGCGGTACCTGGGTCACGTCAGTGACATCTGCGTGGCGCTCGAATGGCGGCGTAGAGGGATTGGGCGCATGCTGTTTGCTGCGCTCTGTAAATGGTTCCATCGGCAGGGGCTTCCTGTAGTGCAGCTCAGTGTCGCGGCCCGAAACGCCATCTCGCAAGCTTTCTGGCGCAAGATGGGCTTCCAGGACTATATGCACAAGCTCTGGTTGGACATCTAGAACACGAAACAAAACGAAATCCAGGAAAGCGCATGGTGGATTCAGGGATACCGATGGCAAAGACGGTACATGAGATGCACAGGGCGTGAATGAACCTTGAAGCTTTCGCGTGCATCGTCGTCTTCCGTGCCGTTCGTGTACAGGAGGAGGAATCATGTTCAGAGAGGTCGCTAGCAAGGTAGATTTCGTCAAGATGGAAGAGGCGATCCTGCGCTTTTGGCAGGAGCAGGACACCTTTCGCAAGAGCGTGGAACTGCGTGCCGAGGCGCCTCGCTTTGTGTTCTACGAAGGGCCCCCAACTGCGAATGGCCTACCCGGCATCCATCACGTGCTGGGCCGCGTGTACAAAGACACCATCCCGCGGTATCAGACCATGAAGGGCAGGTACGTCCTGCGCAAGGGGGGATGGGACACGCACGGTCTGCCGGTCGAGATCGAGGTGGAGAAGGAGCTGGGTTTCACCGGGCGGGGCAAGCAGGCCATCGAAGAGTACGGGGTGGCCAAGTTCAATGCCAAGTGCAAGGAGAGTGTATTCCGTTACGTTAGGGAGTGGGCAGCCCTCAGCGACCGCATCGGCTTTTGGCTCGACATGGATGATCCATACGTTACCCTGTCCAGCGAATACATCGAATCGGTCTGGTGGATTCTCAAGCAGGTCTGGGACAAGGGCCTGCTGTACAATGGTTTCAAGAGCGTTCCCTACTGCCCCCGCTGCGAGACACCGCTCTCCGACCACGAAGTGGCGCAGGGCTACCATGAGGTCGAAGACCCCTCCATCTACGTCAAGTTCCCGCTCCGGGACGAGGCGGGGGTCTATTTCCTGGCCTGGACGACCACGCCCTGGACCCTGCCAGGGAACGCTGCGCTGGCCGTGCATCCGGATGTGATGTACGTGATGGTGGAACAGGACGGAGAGAAGTACATCCTTGCCCGGAAACTGATGGAGGAGACGCTGCAGGGCGACTATTCCGTAGTCAAGAGCCTCACTGCAAAGGAGCTGGTAGGGAAGCACTACAAGCCGCTCTATACTTTCCTGCCAGTTGAGCAGGACTATTGTTACGTGATCGCTGCCGACTTTGTGAATACTGAAGAGGGCACGGGCATCGTACACATCGCCCCGGCTTTCGGTTCAGAGGACTTGGAAGTCGGACAGGAGTACAAGCTGCCAATTCTGCAAACGGTAGACCTACACGGGCGGATGATCGACCAGGTCACTTCCTGGCGGGGCCTGTTCGTCAAAGACGCAGATCCGTTGATTGTCCGCGACCTCCAGGAGCGGGGCCTCATGTACAATGTTGGCCGCTACAAGCACACTTATCCTTTCTGTTGGCGCTGCGGCATGCCGCTGCTGTACTACGGGAAGCCCACCTGGTTCATCGCCACTTCGCGGCTAAAAGACCGGCTGCTTGCCAACAACCAGTTGATCAACTGGTACCCTGCGCACATCCGTGACGGCCGCTTTGGCAACTGGCTCGAGAACAACGTGGATTGGGCGCTGGGGCGCGACCGCTACTGGGGCACGCCACTACCGATTTGGGTATGCGATACCTGTGGAGAGACGGAATGCTATGGTAGTGTGGCAGAATTGCGCGAAAGGGCAATCGGTCACAAGCGAGTCGGCCTGGGCCGCTCCAGCTTCGACCTGCCGGAACTCGACCTGCATCGTCCGTTCATCGACGAGGTTGCGCTCTCCTGCAAGTGTGGTGGCACCTTGTATCGCACGCCTGAAGTCATCGATTGCTGGTTCGACTCGGGCTCGATGCAGGTAGCGCAGTGGCATTACCCGTTCGAGAACCAGCAACTGTTTGAGGACCAGTTCCCTGCGGATTTTATCTGCGAGGGGATTGATCAGACGCGGGGTTGGTTCTACTCGCTGCACGCCATCGCCACCCTCCTTTTTGACAGACCGTGCTTCTTGAACTGCATCTCGTTCGGGCATGTTCTCGATGCCGAGGGGCAGAAGATGAGCAAGTCCAAGGGCAACGTGGTAGAACCGTGGGACGTGATCAGTGCCCACGGTGCGGATCCGATGCGCTGGAGCTTCTACACCTCCTCCCCGCCAGACTACCCGCGCCGCTTCTCGCCGGACTTGGTAGCCGAGAGCGTACGCAAGTTCGGACTGACGCTGTGGAACACCTATTCGTTCTTTGTTACCTATGCCAACATCGACGGCTTCGAGCCGCGTTCGGCTGCTCCGCCTGTGGCACAGCGGCCACCGCTGGACCGGTGGATCCTGTCCGAGCTGCACAATCTAGTGCAACAGGTGGACAATGACTTGGCGCACTACGATATGACCCGATCCGCGCGAGCGATCCAGAGCTTTGTCGAGGATCTGAGCAACTGGTACGTACGCCGCTCCCGCCGTCGCTTCTGGAAGAGCGAGGCCGATGAAGACAAGGCAGCGGCGCATCATACCCTGTACGAATGCTTGCTGACCCTGTGCAAGCTTCTTGCACCATTCCAGCCGTTCACCGCCGAGGAGATGTACCAGAACTTGGTGCGCTCCTGGGATGGTGAGGCGCCCGAGAGCGTGCACCTCTGCGACTACCCGCAAGCCGATGCGGGGTTGATTGACGAGCAGTTGATGAGCGACACGAGGATGGTGATGCGCGTGGTGGCCCTCGGACACGCTGCACGCAATCAGGCCGGGATCAAGGTACGACAGCCACTTGCCGCTGCCATCATCAGGTGCCGATCAGATGAAGAAGCACAGGGCCTAGAGCAGCTTGCCGAGCAAATCCGCGACGAACTGAATGTGCATGACGTCAGGATAGCCAGTGACGACTCCGAGCTCGTTGAGTACCGGATCAGCGCTGTGCCCAGTCTGGTAGGCAAGAAGTACAAGGCGCTGTTCCCCGCCATCAAGGAAGCGCTGGCCAAGTCGGATGCCAAGGCAGTAGCACAAAGCGTCCGCGCAGGAAAAGCCCTGCACCTCACCGTGCAGGACCAGGACGTGACTCTGATGCCGGAGGATCTTCAAGTGCAGACCAGTGCACCCGAAGGCTATGCTCTGGCTGAGGAAGCTGGCTACATGGTCGCCCTGAGCACGGTTATCGACCTCGAGCTGCGGCTGGAGGGTGCGGGTCGCGAGATCGTGCGGCGCATCCAGACGATGCGGAAGGAGGCTGGTTTCCGCATCGAAGATAGCATCACCACTTGGTACCAGGCGGCGACAGGACTGCAACCGGTCTTTGATACGTGGGGAGACTACATCAAGCAAGAAACGCTGTCGGACCGCCTCGTTGCGCAGTCGCCCCCCAAGGATGCGTACGTGGAGACGCACGAGCTAGACGGCGAGACCGTGACCCTTGGCGTGCGCCGCACCGGCTCGCAGTGAGGAGACGAGCAGGTGTTTATAGTCATCCGGGAGCGCGTTGGGCTGGAGTCTTGTATCGCCGGACTGCCGGCTTGCGCCACCACTGGCGTCGTGCCAAGGCATCGTTAGGATCAAAGATTCATGGCGCGCAGATCGATCGCCGCCTAGCACTGAGCACATAGGATGGCTGTCTTCACAGGACAACGTGGTAGCCGACC
>JBFEPU010000197.1:0-5482 GCA_041549915.1 Anaerolineae bacterium
CGTTCCAACGGAATCCGCTTTGACCTGCTTCGTCTTCTCGGGTACACTAGATGCTAATCCTGGTTTCTTCAGAGGCGCTGCGGATGTGTTACGGCAAGGTGCTGCGCGGATTCCTGTCATCAATCCTGCTGCTCGCTCTCACATGGGCCGTGCCGGCATGTACCTCGCGGATCCCTCCTGGCGAGGATGGCACCCCTCAGGGTGCACGGACAATTGAGAACAAGGGCTCTGACACTCTGGTGAATCTGGCGCTTGCCTGGGCCGAGACCTACGTGCAGTTGTTTCCCGAGGTGCGCATCTCGGTCACCGGCGGCGGGTCCGGGACAGGCATTGCAGCAATGATCAACGGAACGGTGGACATTGCCAATGCATCGCGCAGTATGAAGGCTGAGGAGATTGCCGCTGCGGAAGCCAATGGCATTCCACCTGTAGAGTTCACGGTGGCCCGAGATGCCATCGCGGTTGTCGTCAACCCCAGCAACCCAGTGGATCGTCTCTCTCTGCAACAGATCTCCGACATCTATACAGGGCAAATCACCAATTGGCGGCAGGTGGGAGGGGAGGATCGACCCATCGTTCTGCTGTCAAGAGAGTCCAACTCCGGAACGCATGTATACTTCCTCGAGAACGTGGTCAGGCTCGGGAAAGTGGATAGCCAGCTTCTGTTCTCGCCCGAGACCCTGCTGATGCCGTCTTCCGAGGGGATCAGTGCTGAGGTGCGTCAGAATCCCAATGCCATTGGCTACGATGGCCTCGGATATGTGACTCCTGACCAGAAGATGGTTGCTGTTGCACGTGAACCGACCGGACCCTTCGTCCTGCCATCCGTCGCAACGGTGAACGACGGCTCATACCCGGTGGCGCGCCCGCTGTACATGTACACGGCAGGCGAGCCAACAGGCGGTATCGAGGCCTACTTGCAGTGGATACTGAGCGATGGGCAGGACCTGGTGTCGGAGCTGGGCTTTGTGCCGCTGCGCTAGCGGGCAGGACACAGCACAGAGTGGTTCTGAAGCGCAGCCGTGAGGTGGAGTCGAGAGTCAGCGGATCGAGTGATGCTGTTTGAGCACCCGCTGGCGCGCCACCATGGCCTTTGTGCATCCTGAGCAGGAGGTGAGGATTGCCTGAACGTGCTGAAGGTACATCAGGCTTTCGCGGGACTGAATTCGCGGTCGAGGCAATCATCAAGGTTCTCGGCTCGTCGACGATTGGCTTTGTTCTGCTCATCTTCCTCTTTTTGCTGCGCGAGGGCGTGCCCGTCTTCCTGGAGGTGGCCCCTGTCAACCTGGCCTCTACACGCTGGTATCCCAACTTTGATCTGTTTGGTGTTGCCCCGCTGATCCTGGGCTCTGCCTTGGTCACAGCGACAGCGATTGTCATCGCTTTGCCTCTGGGAGTCTGCACAGCGGTCTTTGTGCGAGAGGTAGCGCCCAGTTGGGCACGTGAAGTCCTCAAGCCACTGATCGAGGTGCTGGCCGGGATTCCATCGGTAGTGCTGGGCTTTTTTGGCATGACTGTGCTGGCCCCGGTCGTCCGCGAGGGCCTCGGCGCACCGACCGGGCTGACCGCTTTCACGGGTGCGCTCATCCTGGCCTACATGTCCTTGCCCACGATTGTTACCGTGGCCGAGGACGCCCTGGACGCAGTGCCCAAGAGCTACCGCGATGCAGGCTTGGCGATGGGCGCCACAGAATGGCAGACTATCTGGCGGGTGGTGGTTCCGGCTGCTCGCTCGGGCATTGTCACGGCCGTCATGCTTGGACTGGGGCGTGCCATCGGCGAAACGATGGCAGTGATGATGGTTACCGGCAATGCAGCGCGCATGCCCCTGACACTGGACTCCCTCTTCAGACCTGTTCGCACCATGACTGCCACCATCGCAGCCGAAATGGGGGAGGTGGCGAGCGGCAGTGTGCACTACCATGCCCTCTTTGGCATAGGCATCGTGCTATTCGTGGTCACCTTTGTCATCAACCTGACGGCAGCGTCTGCCATTTTCAGCAAGCGAAGGCGAGGAGGGCTGCGTTGATGAACCGCTTCGTGATACAGCGCCTTGGCTTCGCAATGCTCGCTCTGTCCGCCTTGGTTGTTGTGAGTCCCATTGTGCTGGTCATTGCCACCATCGTGGTGCGCGGGATCGGCGCCATCAGCTGGGAGTTTCTGACGGCAATCCCACGTGAAGGGATGAAGGCGGGAGGCATCTTTCCGGCCATTGTGGGTACACTGATCCTCACGCTGGGGACAGCGCTGGTGGCGATTCCGGTAGGCGTGGGAGGTGCGGTCTACCTGGCTGAATACGCTCGCGACACGGCCTTTACGCGAGCGATCCGCTTGGCCATCGTCAACCTAGCGGGAATCCCTTCCATTGTGTACGGACTGTTCGGACTGGGGCTTTTTGTGCTTTTTCTCCAGTTTGGCACATCGATCGTGGCCGGCTCTCTCACGCTCGCTATCATGACCCTGCCGGTGGTCATCAGCACCTCCGAAGAGGCACTTCGCGCTGTGCCTACCGAGTTTCGTACCGTGAGCGCCAGCGTGGGAGGAACGCAGTGGCAGGGCATCTGGCATGTTGTCCTGCCGCAGGCGATGCCCGGCATCATCACTGGTGTCATCCTCGGGCTGCTCCGGGCCGCGGGTGAGACGGCACCGATCCTCTTCACTGTGGCTGCTTTCTACCTGCCGCGTATCCCTCGGTCGGCGTTCGATCAGACGATGGCGCTGCCCTACCACCTGTATGTCATCAGCACCCAAGTGCCAGGAATGCCAGAGCAGGTCCAGTACGGAACGGCTATGGTCTTGCTCGCGGTAACTCTGTCGATGAACGGGGTGGCGACGGCGATCCGCAGCGTGTTCCGCCGACGCAGGGAGTGGTAGGTGTTGAAGCACAGGCAGGCAGCGTTGCTGTCGCCAGGGGCGGCGAAGCGGCCACTGTTGGCTATGGGAATACCATGACACCCAAGATTCGCATCGAAGATGTGAGCTACGCGTACGGTGGCGTTCCGGCCTTGCGGAACATAACACTTGACGTGCCGGAGGAAGCAATCAGCGTGTGGTTCGGCCCGGCAGGAAGTGGAAAAACGACCCTGCTGCGATTGATCAACCGTCTCAATGATCTGATCGAGGGAACGCAGATGTCGGGGCGAATCCTGCTGGATGGGCGGGACATCTATGCCTCGGGCACAGACGTACCGAGCCTGCGGCGTAGGGTCGGGATGGTGTTTGCGCTCCCCCTGCCCCTCCCTGGTACAGTCCAAGAAAACGTGCTGTATGGGCCCAAGCTGGCTGGCGAACGGGACCGGACCCGGCTGCGCCAGGCCCTGGAGCGCAGCCTGCGGCAGGCCGCGCTATGGGATGAGGTCAAAGACCGCCTTGACAGCCCGGCGAGCCGCCTCTCAGGCGGCCAGCAACAGCGGCTGTGCATCGCCCGCAGCCTGGCTCTAGAGCCCGAGGTTCTGCTCCTAGACGAGCCAACCTCGGGACTGGATCCCATCTCGACAGCAAAAGTGGAGGAATCGCTGTTTCAACTGAAACAGGAGTATACGGTTGTCATCGTGCCTCATAGTGTGCAGCAAGCCGCTCGCGTGGCGGACTATGCAGCTTTCTTCCTGATGGGCGAGCTGGTAGAGCATGGGATCGGGTCGAACATCTTCATTGCTCCTCGGGACAGAAGGACCGAAGACTATGTCACTGGGCGATTCGGATAGAGATGCCGAAGATCAAAGTTGAGAATCTGCGGTTCTATTACGGCGACTTTTTGGCTCTCAAGGACGTCAGCGCGGGTCTCGAAGAGAGGTACATCACTGCCTTGATCGGACCGTCTGGTTGCGGCAAGTCGACGTTTCTGCGCTGCCTCAATCGCATGAACGACACCATCCCTGGCACACGGATCACTGGGCGCGTGATCCTTGACGGCCAGGATGTCTACCGAACTGACACGAACGTGGTCGAACTGCGCCGCAGAGTAGGCATGGTGTTCCAGCGTCCCAACCCGTTTCCGCAGTCCGTGTTTGACAACGTCGCGTTTGGCCCCCGAGTGTTGGGATTGGCGTCTGCTCAGGCTCTTGAGCGGATCGTAGAGGACAGTCTGCGCGGAGCGGACCTATGGGATGAGGTCAAGGATGGCCTGGGTCGCGATGCGCTGAGCCTGTCGCTGGGTCAGCAGCAGCGGCTCTGCATTGCCCGGGTGATCGCCGTCAAGCCGGAAGTGATTCTGATGGACGAGCCTTGCTCTGCCTTGGACCCGGTGGCGACACTTCGCATTGAGGAACTGATGCATGTGCTGAAGCGTGATTACACCATTGTGATTGTGACGCACAACATGCAGCAGGCGGCCCGCGTATCTGACTTTACGGGTTTCTTTTGGGTGGATGACAGCTTTGCGGGAATGCTGGTGGAGTTTGGGGAGACTAGCACCATTTTCACCAATCCGAGTGACCAGCGGACGGAGGACTATATCACGGGCAGGTTTGGCTGAGCCGGCGAGCTCTGCTTCATGGGCGGCCAAGGGGTGGTTGGCTGGCCGAGTTTGAAGGCGGGCCCAGGTCCAGTAGCCTGTACCTACTCTGGCGCAGAAGGAGAGGAGTTCTATGGGGCGCGAGACATTCGAACAAGAGCTGCAGCGCTTGCAGGATGAGGTGCTGGTGCTGGGCAGTATGGTTGAGAAAGCGCTTGTCGAGTCCGTGGACCTGCTGAAGAAGCAGGACCTGGATGGCGCACGGAGGCTCATCGCCGAGGACGAGAATATCAATCAGAAGCGCTTTGCCATTGAGGCCGACACCCTGGTACAGATCGCCACCCAGCAGCCCATGGCCGGCGACCTGCGCATCCTGGCCTCTATACTTGACATAGCAAGCGAACTGGAGAGAATCGGCGACTATGGCAAGGGCATCGCCAAGGTGAACCTGATGATCGGGAACAGGCCATTGCTCAAGCCCCTGATAGACCTGCCGCGTATGGCTGCCAAGGCGGCCGACATGCTGCACCGGGCTCTAGAAGCCTTTGTGCAGCGCGATGTGGAGCTCGCGCGCGCCATCCCTGAAGAGGACGTGGTCATGGACGCACTCTACGATCAGATCTATCGAGAGCTGCTTACCTTTATCATGTCCGATCCACGAAATATCGATCAGGCCACCTACCTGCTGTGGGTGGGGCACAATCTGGAACGGGCAGCCGACCGGGTGACCAACATCTGTGAGCGCGCGCTCTTTGTTGTGACCGGCACGATGGAGGAGATGGATCGCGAGGGTCGCGACGTGATAGGCCCCGAGGTTATTTGATCGCTGCGCTCAGGCGGAGCCAGCGAAAAGACTTCTACTCACTCTGCCGCTGCAGAGGCTTCATGAATGTCAGGGAGGTCTTGAGCTCCCGATAGCCGAGGTCTTTGTAGAAAGCGTGGGCATCCAGACGCGTGATGCGGCTGCGTATGTACATCACGTCGGACCCTTCCTCGAGAGCCCACGCCTCCGCAGCTTCCAGCAGCGCC
>JBFEPU010000198.1:0-5458 GCA_041549915.1 Anaerolineae bacterium
AAGCGGCATGAACGATCAAGCGGGACGAACTGTCGCCACGTGTCTGGCGAGGCTGCAGAGGCTAACGAGAGCTCGCTCTGGCATCGTTTCGGGCAGCTTCACGCGGTTCCCTGTCCTTCGTGGCACTTCTGTACCCCACTTTCGGCATCTTTGACTCAGTCCCGTGAGAGAAAGGACCTGCCTACTCTCTTTCTTCGTGTCTTTGTGTTGAATTTGGGTAGACTCCAGGAGGGTTGGCTTGACAGGAGAACGTTTGTTCTGTAGAATCACCATGCCACATAGGAGAATCCGGGAGCGCGCTTTTCAGAACCGGGAAGTTGTGCTAGAATCCAGCGTCGGAGGATAGATAGTGGGTGTCATCGACACACTGACAGCCGGGTTTGACCGGGTCACCAATCGCCTGTGGCTGATCGTCATTCCGGTGCTGGTAGACATTGCCATCTGGATAGGACCGAGGCTCTCTGTCGCCAAGCTGAGCCGGTCGGTAGCGGCTGCACTGCCCGGCGCAGCTGAGCTGGGCAGCCAGTACGAGCAGGCCCTGCAACTGGCGCGTGAGCGGATCATTGACCTTGGCGCCGGAGCGAACATTGTCTCCCTGCTCTCGATGCGCGCGCTGGGATTGCCGAGCCTGACAGCGACCTTTTCACCACAGGCGCATCTGTTTGCCGCGACTCCTCGCGTGATCGAGATCCAGACATGGGCCGTCCTGCTCGTGTCTGGCGCCGTTCTCGTCCTGCTCAGTTTGCTGATCGGCTGCCTCAGCCTGTCGTGCATCGCACAGGCGGCCCGCCACGAGGACATTGGATTGAGGTATACACTGCAGTTGACAGGGCGTTCCTGGATACGGCTCGCTGCCCTGGTGCTCGCCGGCCTGGTGGTGATCGCCACCGTGGTCATCGGAATGAGCGTGGTGTACAGCATACTGGCGGTGCTCAGTCCCCAACTCGCGTGGCTGGCGCTCAACCTGCTGAGCATCACTGCGCTGTGGTTCTCCATATACGCTGGCGTCGTCTTTTTCTTCACGCCGCGAGCCATCGTACTGGACGACATGGGGCTCCTGCATTCGCTGTGGAGCAGCATGATGATCGTGCATCGCAACTTCTGGTCAGTGGTAGGCTTTGTGCTGCTGGTGACCATCATACAGGCAGGGCTGTTGCACATCTGGCGCATGCTGGCTATCAGCACTGCCGGCACACTGGCGGGCATTGTAGGCAACGCCTATGTGAGCACGGGTCTGGTGATGGCCAGCTTTATCTTCTACCGCGACAAGTTCGTGGCCTGGCAAGAGGCCGTCCGGAAAGCCCAAGCAGACAAGGGACAATTATGACCACAAAGTCAAAGCGCTCAAGCTACACGGCCGAAGATATCCAGGTCCTGGAAGGACTGGAGGCGGTCCGTCGTCGCCCCGGCATGTACGTGGGCAGCACCGATGCCCGCGGGCTGCATCACCTGGTTTACGAAGTGGTGGACAACTCCATCGACGAGGCACTGGCCGGTTTCTGTGACCGGATCATCGTGACCATACACAAGGACGCGACGGTGACGGTGGAGGACAACGGGCGGGGCATCCCTGTGGACATCCACCCGGGTACCGGCAAGTCAGCGCTGGAGGTAGTGCACACTGTCCTGCACGCGGGGGGCAAGTTCGGCGGTGACACCTACAAAGTCGCCAGTGGCCTGCACGGGGTGGGGGTCTCGGCGGTCAACGCGCTGTCGGAGTGGTTGGAGGTGTTGGTGCAGCGCGAAGGCAAGCTGTACAGCCAGCGCTACGAGCGAGGCGTGCCGATGACTGCAGTGCAGGAACTCGGCAAGGCAAAAGGCACCGGAACCATCACCACCTTCATGCCCGACACAAGCATCCTGAAGACTCTGGACTATAACTATGACACGCTGGCACAACGCTTCCGGGAAATGGCCTTTCTGACGCGCGGCCTGGAGATCTACTTCCTGGACGAGCGCAACGATCGGGAGATGACCTTTTACTTCGAGGGCGGGGTGACCTCGTTCGTGCGCTATCTCAACCGCGACCGCAAGTCGCTGCATCCGATCTTCCACGTTGAAAAAGCGGTGGACGAAACCTTGGTCGAGGTGGCACTGCAATACACGGACGGCTACGCCGAGTCAACGTATGCCTTTGCCAACAACATCAACACTGTGGACGGCGGCACACACCTGACCGGCTTCCGCTCGGCCCTCACGCGCTCGATGAATGATCACGCACGCAGGAGCGGGATCCTCAAAGACAATGAGAGCAACTTTGTGGGCGAGGATGTTCGCGAGGGGCTCACGGCCATCATCAGCGTCAAACTCAAGGAACCGCAGTTTGAGAGCCAGACCAAGGCCAAACTGGGCAACGCTGAGGTGAAGAGTCAGGTCGAGTCCATCGTCACCGAGGCCCTGTCGGGCTGGATGGAGAACGGGTCACGCAATGCGAAGGAGATCCTGCAGAAGATACGATCTGCATCGCGGGCGCGAGAAGCTGCGCGCCAGGCACGCGATCTGGTGATGCGCAAGAGCGCCCTGGAGACACTGACCCTTCCCGGCAAGTTGGCCGACTGCTCGGAAACGGATCCGGCCAAATGCGAACTGTACATCGTGGAGGGGGATTCGGCGGGCGGTTCGGCCAAACAGGCGCGGGACCGGCGCTTCCAGGCGATCTTGCCGCTGCGTGGCAAGATCCTGAACGTCGAAAAGGCCCGCCTGAACCGGCTATTGCAGAACAAGGAAATCCGGACGCTGATCACAGCACTGGGAACAGGCATCGCCGGTTCTTTTGACCTGAGCAACCTTCGCTATCACCGCGTGATGATCATGACCGATGCAGATGTCGATGGTGCGCATATCAGCACGCTGCTGCTGACGTTCTTCTTCCGATACATGGAGGAACTGATCGAGAACGGGCATCTCTTCCTCGCCCAGCCACCGCTCTACCGGATAGAGAGCGGGCGGCAGACTCACTACGCCTACTCTGAAGCGCAACGCGAAGGGATCGTCGGCAAACTGAAGGGCAAGAACTACACGCTGCAGCGGTACAAGGGCCTGGGGGAGATGAACCCCGACCAGCTGTGGTCAACGACGATGAACCCAGAGAACCGCACGCTGCTGCAGGTGACCTTGGAGGATGCGGTGGCAGCGGACCGCACCTTTGACATGTTGATGGGGTCGAGCGTGCCGCCACGGAAGCGCTTTATCCAGACCAACGCCAAGAACGTGCAGAACCTGGACATCTGATCGGTTGCCGATTGAAGAGGGCGGCCGGCTGTGGCTAGCTGGTATGGTGGCAACAGAGGGCGCAACGGGCGCAATGTGGTGGCGTCTTGTGGTCAGCATGGTTCTCGCGCGGCACACGCCGCGGCAGGGACAGCGTCCGCACAGAGGAGGTTGACGCATGGCAGAGATCGTCGTCGTCCGTCAGAAGAGCAACTTTGACACCGAGTTCCTGGCCGCAGACACCAACTCGCCCCGGCCAGAGGACCACAAGCTCAGGCCGGTTCACGCCATCCACGAACTCACCCCTTACGGGATGATGCTGGCGGGCCTTGGCTCCTGTACAACCATTCTCCTGCATTCATACGCCCACAACCACGGCGTGCGGCTCGACGAAGTAGAACTGCATGTGAGCTATGACCGGGTCTTTGACGAGGACTGCGAGCACTGTGAGGAGATTGGCGAGTATACGGAGAAGATTAGCGCAGAAGTGGGGCTGGTCGGGGAACTTGACGCCAAGGAGCGGAACAAGCTGTTC
Source organism: Anaerolineae bacterium (assembly GCA_041549915.1). GTDB lineage: Bacteria > Chloroflexota > Anaerolineae > UBA2200 > UBA2200 > JBFEPU01. The sequence continues at coordinate 3,746 of JBFEPU010000198.1, forward strand.
CTGATCTCGAAGCAGTGCCCGGTGCATAAGATCCTGCACGATGGGATCGAGACTGTGTTCACGATGGCTGAGGAGTCGTAGCGCTGGTTTCCAGCGAGGCTATGATCCCCGAGCCCGCGACCGGGAAAGGGAGAACCGGGCGGGAGAGGAGCACAGTCACTGAAAGGCATATGAGCAATCGCACGCTGCGCATCCCAGCCGAACTGAAGAACCTGGCCGAGATCCGTGAGTTTGTCGAAAGGGCAGCGACAGAACTGGGCGTCGACGAAGGTATCGTCGATGACATGGTGCTGGCTGTGGACGAAGCGGCCACCAACATCATCCTGCACGGCTATGAGCTTGGCGGGGGGATGATTGAGATGGAGATAAGACGAGATGGCGATGCTCTGCAGATTTCGCTGCGCGATGAGGGGACACCGTTTGATCCCACCTGCTTTCCGGCACCGGATTTGCACTTGCCACTGGAAATGCGCACACCGGGCGGGATGGGCATCCACTTGATGCGCCTGGTTGTGGACGAGGTCAACTACTGCACCACACCGCAGGGACGAAACGAACTCACTCTGGTAAAGAGAGGGCTGGAGAACCCAGACCAGACTTCAGATCCAGCTGGACCGAAAGGAGCGGACTAGATGGAGATCACGGTACATCAGGTTGAGGGCAGGGTGCCGGTCACGGTGCTCCGACCCCACGGCGACCTGGATGCTTCGAATTACAGGGATCTAATCGCCAAGGCCAAGGAAGCCTACGAGGCGGGAGCGCGGGACATGGTTCTGGATCTGAGCGAGACGCCGTACATGAGCAGCTCGGGCCTGGTGGCTCTGCACACCATCGCGCTGATGCTGCGTGGTGAGCCGCCACCGGACGAGGATCTGGGCTGGAAGTCGCTGCGTGCCATCCGCCGCGACGCCGATGGCGATGTTCACGAGCACTGCAAGCTTTGCAGCCCGCAGCCGCGCGTCGATAAAGTGCTGGACATGGCGGGCTTTAAGCAGTTCATCGAGGTATACTCCGACCTAGACGCGGCCGTGGCGTCTTTCTAGTTGACCGCGCTGGAGGGCCCGTTTCGACGAGCTGCCCCCAGGGCGGGTGGATCACGCTGGCCTCCGTGCGTGGAGCGTGCGACCCAGATTTGACGGTGGCGCCCCCTGCGGGTATAATCGGCGGTAGTTCGATGCCTGAGTAGCTCAGTCGGCAGAGCAACCGCCTTGTAAGTGGTCGGTCGGGGGTTCGATTCCCCCCTCAGGCTCCAGGTGACAAGTGGACATTCCATGGGCAGGTACCCAAGTGGCCAAAGGGGGCTGACTGTAAATCAGCTGGCTAAGCCTTCGGTGGTTCAAATCCGCCCCTGCCCACTGCATATAGTACAGACAGCGAAGCCGCCTACTGCCGGTAGTGGTAGAAAGGCGGTTTTGCTATGTCCAAGTCTGCACAAGGCCAACTGATTCGGCTAGCCAGTGAGCGTTCGATTCCCTCAACTTACTCGGAGGCTTCAGGCCTGCCGTCGCTCAACCCGCCTCGCTAACCCTGACTGTGCCCGCCAATGGCCCTGCGCCAGCGAACCAGCCAGCCGCCACCGATGGCTGTGCCCCCGCGTGCGGCGCCACCATCGAAGTCTACCAATCCCTCACCTTCAACGGCACCGAGTCCTGGTGGGACTGCACCTGCACCGACTCCGCTGCTTTGTCCCACGGCCCCCCTCGAGCCGGTCTC
>JBFEPU010000199.1:0-5430 GCA_041549915.1 Anaerolineae bacterium
AGGTCAAAGCGCATCAACCCAGTCATCACACTGTCATTCTTCACTTGCACCGGCCCCTGATCGCCAAAGTTCTCGCCAGAAGTCCAGGCCGATATGTAGGTGTCACTGCTGCCCTGATATCCATCAACGCCTTGCTGCAGGGTGACAACGTTCTGCCCGCCAGGGAACAGCGTGGGCGTGCTTTCTGGCGTAGGGCTGGGCTCGGACGTAGGAGTGGCTGACGGCGGGACTGTATTCGTGGGCGTACGCGAGGGGCCTGCAGTCGGCGACGCGGTTCTTGATGGAGTCGGCGTCGCTGGCGTGGTGGTGCGGGTGGGCGTTTTGCTTGGTCCCAGAGTCTTGGTTGGAGTGGGCGCTGCTGCTGGAGGACCCTCCGAGCTCACAATCAAGCGGTGGACGATTTCGTTACCGTCATCATTGCAGTCGATGCGAAAATCCGTGCCACCGGGCAATCCATTGTTAAAGTAGGCGTCATCCACACGCCAGGTATAGTCAACCCAGTTGTCCGCCGGACCGAGCGCAGGGCCTTTGGCAATCTTTTGCTCTACCGGGTTCCCGTAGTAGTCTTTGTATTCCAGTGAGAGTGTGTCGGTGCCACTGTTGACGAAAGTCATGGTGATTACCCAGGAAACTTCTCCGCCAGCCGCCTTGGGCATAAGGCCGGCGTGCCGATAGCCATCGTCGACATCGAACGACATGTATGGGTTCCCGCTAGCCTGATCAGTACGCCGCGTGCTATGCCAGGCATATATGTGTTCGCGAGCGTCGCTAGGTAGTTCGTCGAGGTACTCGGCTTGCAGGGCGAAGGTTTGGCTCCCTGGAGCGCTGTCGGGGCGGTACAGCCAATAGGAAAAATCGCCGTGGTGCGGACCGTACGTGCGAACGACGCCATCGCTGCCGGTCCATGTGGTGTCCGAGGCATAGGTTTCGCGCAGCACAATCCACACGTCCGGAGCATTCTGCACCGTCTTTCCCAGACGGTTGCGCACGAAATCATGGATTGGGAAATCAAGCACCTGCTCAGTAGTGTAGGTGTCGGCGATATTGGTCAGCTGCATGTCAAACAGGTACGGGTATGTAGAGAGGCCCTGCATGTAGAACCAATAGGAGCCTTCTATCCCGTTGCCATGCTTCGGCTCGTACCCAGTGGGGATACGGTCGTGCCACACTTCTGAGAATCCAGTGACTCCGCCCACCAGCACACCATCCAAGCGCACCTCGGCGCTGGGCACATCCACTTCCAGGCCATTGACCTTGACACCGGTCATCCCTGAAGGGAACGAGGCCGCATGCGCGGCATGGATGTGGATACCATGCAGTGTTGACTGGATGACCTGCACGGTATTGGGGAAAGCGAGATTGTAGGTCTCCATCACGCGCAGGACCCAGTCATCGAAGGGCTTGCTATTGCCTCCATAGTAGTCGCAGCCGCCAATGTTCTTGCGCTCGTTCGTTTCCTCGTCAGCCCCAGTGGCAATATTGATAAACGCCAGGTTGTAGAACTCTGGGTTGTTGTCGTAGTGTTGTCCCAGAGCGATGATGAATTCATCGAACCAGTACTGCCACGTCTCATCGCGGAAACGCGGTGTACAGAACGGCTTGCACCCACCCGCGCCATCAGGGTCGACACAGCTGCTTGGGCTGGTGCCCATCTCTGCAGCTACCCAGCCAGGTGTGTAGTTGATTCCATACTGCGAATCCATTTCCTCCATGGCCCAAGTCTCTATCGCAATGCCTACCGGCTTGGCAATCACACTGCCATCGGGGAGCGTAACCTGCATCGACTGGGCATCCTTTATGTACTTGTCGGTCTTTGACCAGTTGTAGGATCCCTTGCCTGGATTGAGATCGCGCCACTCGAAGGGTGCCCAGCCGCCCAAAGCCCCATACTCGGGGTGACCGAAGTATTCGTGCTTGTACCCGTACTCATCTACCCAGTAGAAGTAGTAGTCCGGGTTGCCCCAGTCACCGTTCATCCAGTCAAGCATGACGAAGATAACCGGCGGCAGATCAGCTGATGTGCCTGGTTGACCAGGGGTGGACGTTGGCGTCAGTGTCGGCCCACCTCCGCCGCCCACCGCGATCTGCCCGACGGTGTACCGGCCGCTGCCGTCGTGCAGATCCACATTGACAAGTTGGAAGTGGCGGCGCTCATCGTCGGCCGGCAATTCCGGGTTGACGAGGGCGACCCGCAGGTCATATGTACCCGCTGGAACGGAGGCCGGGATGGAGACAGATTCAGCGATGACCACTGGCTGCGCGCTGTACCACTGCGTGGTGGGCACAGAAGGCGTGAACATATGTTCAAACACAGCAGCGCCGCTGCCAGGGTCAACAAAGGCAAGAAGAATGTCGTACGAGACGGCAGCATCTCTGGTACCCTGCCGTTCCGGCCGCATCAGGGCCGCTGTTCCTCTGTTCACCCAATTGGTGGTGAAGACGTACTCAAGTCCAGGCAGCACCGTGTCGGGAGCCTCAGCGCCCTGGAATACGATCTGGGCACCCAGGTAGCGCGCTGCCATGGCTCGGGCTTCTTGCCAGGCGGTCTCATCGATGTCATAGTATGGACGTTGTAGACAGACGTAGCTGGAGTGGTGATTCAACGCCTGTTCAATGTAGTATCCGGGATTGTCCAAGAAATCTGGGCTGTTCCCGGCTGGCTCATAGCCGACTCTGGTGACCGTATCATAGTCCTGGTAGACCCAGCGCATCTCAAAACCACCACCCCAGCCGTTGTACTTCAGCCACACGCGCATGCCGTACTTGGGCATGAGATACTGTATAACGGGTTCGATCACTGGCCTGGTGTGCCCGTACAGTCCTCCGCCAAGCTGCAACACGACCGGAGTCTTTTGGAAGCCATGGCTCTTGCTGCCGTCTTCCCAGGTGTATTCCTCTTCCAGATAGATATCTACAATCTGCTTGGTCGCCTCCAAAAACTGCTGGTCGGTGTATCCAGCATCTTCCCAGGCGCGCTGATCAAAATTCGCGGCGCAGATGGTCATCTCGCCATAGCACCCACCAGCCATGACGTTCACAGCATCTATGCCGGGCTGGCCATCGTAACGGGCAGCCATAGCATGGATTGCCCGCCGGAGCAACCGCTGATAGGTCTCGTTCCACGGCAGTGGCGTTCCACCCCGCGACCCAACGAGTTCCACGCCAGCATCTCGCGCCCATTGAGGGGTGTGCCCTTCAGTCGTGTGCAGTTCTATCCAGATTCGCTTGCCCAGGCTGTTCGCCTTGGCGATCTCCGCGTCGAGCGGCCCCCAATTGAAAACGCCCTCCTCGGGCTCAATGGTGCTCCAGCCACTAATGGACTCACTCGCATCATAGGCCCAGGTGACAGATGGAGAGGACAGAAGGTCGGGATCCAGCCAGTGGCACTGCCCCAGACCTTGATCCGGATTCAGCACGACGTCATCTGGGAGCAGCGGATCCATCTCAAACGGCGGCAACCCAGCAGTCACCCCTTCGCCAGGCGCAGAAGGCGGCTGCGTGCGAGTTGGAGTCGCGCTGGGCGCATAGATATCGCAGGCAATCAGCGAAAGACTCAGAAGGAAAACCAGAGTGAGGAGTGGGGCTGTGTAGGAGGACGACGCACGTCGATGACCGCGCAGTGGGTTGGGCTCACCTGCTATCACAGAATGACGCCTCCTGGGAGCACGATGATACAGCAAGCTACGGCCTTGATGAGGGCAGCACGGTTGATGTGGAATCTTGAGCTCGTGCTGGTGCTAGGCATTCTATGGTCCCAAGACATTTCTGTCAAACAGCCTCAACGTGCCAGAGTGCCAAAGTGAGGTACTCGCTTGCCCTGTCAGTCCAGCTTGATTCCCTTCCCAGCCTCGACCTCGCCGACGATCCAGTACGCTTGGCCAGCGGTTTGCAGGAAGGCTTCGACATCGGCCAGCGCGTCCCGCGGCACCGCAATCAACAGGCCTCCGGAAGTTTCTGGTGTGAAGAGCAACATCAACAGCTCTTCCGCAACGTGGGACTCCGTCCTGACCCATCGCTCAAAATAGTCACGATTGCGTTTGCTCCCGCCGGGGAACAGCCCCTGCTCGGCGTACTCTCTCGCTCCAGGAAGCAATGGTACTCGCGCAGAGTGTATGCACAAGGAGACGTTGCTGCGTTCTGCCATCTCCTGGGCATGGCCGAGCAACGCAAAACCTGTGATGTCAGTCATTGCTTTCAGGTCAAACCTGGGAACGCTCTGTGCCCCGACGCGGTTCAACTGCAGCATCACCTCAACCGCTGCCTCCAGATGCTCCGCCTTGGCTTGGTCATTCTTGGCGGCGGTGGTAATGATTCCCACACCGAGGGGTTTGGTCAGCAGTAGCACATCACCCGGGCGTGCCGCAGACTTGGTCGCGATATGCTGCGGATGTACAAAGCCCATCACAGCTAGTCCATATTTGGGCTCCTTATCATCCACCGTGTGTCCACCAGCGACAACACCTCCCGCCTCACGGACTTTTTCCGCCCCGCCGCGCAAGATGTCAGCTGCCAAGGCAGGCGGAAGGTGTGAAGGAAAACAGGCGATATTCAGCGCCAGGACTACTTCGCCACCCATGGCGTATACATCGCTCATGGCGTTGGCGGCAGCGATGGCACCGTAGATGTAGGGGTCGTCTACGATGGGCGTAAAAAAGTCCAGCGTCTGGATGACGGCCAGTTCATCACTGACCCTGTATACGGCAGCGTCATCACTGACTTCCAGACCGATCAACAGGTTTGGATAGTCAACGCTAGGGAACATGCCTTTCAGATGGCGCAGAACCTGTGCCAGGGCGGCGGGGCCGCGCTTGGCTGCTCAACCAGCCGCCGAAGTCATCGCTGTCAAACGCTTGGTATCGCACGCTTCAGCCATTCCCCTCACCTCCCTCCGCCTCAACAACGCTTGCCTGGCCAGTTGCCGACCGATGGGATGCTAGCCGATGTACCCTGCCGTATTCAATGCCTGCTTCCCGGAGTGCTGCACAGACAGCATCCACATCCACCCAGGCGCACCGCAGCGCCGTCCCGCAATCTGAACTGAACTGCCGCGGCGTTGGGATCAGTTTGACCGCCAAGCCTGCTCTCATCAGGGCTCGCTCCGCCCTGATGGCGCCCTGCGTGGAATAGAACAGCACTACCGCAAAATCGGACTCATTCACGCGGTCACTAGATCGAGATGACAATGTTGGCTCCCAACAGCACCATTGTCGCTCCGAGTGCGCAGATCGTCCAGCACCTGGCCCTTCCGTCACGAGCTTGACGCCATTGTGCATGAAGTGAATCATCGCAGGAAGCAGAGCTAGCTCGATGACGGTGTGGAACAGGCTCTCTGCCTTGCATCCACGATTCTCACTGTCTGTTCAACCATGCCGCTTGTGGTGCCAGTCACTGGGGGATTATAAGTCCGGCCAGATGGGCTGTCAAGACACC
>JBFEPU010000200.1:0-5430 GCA_041549915.1 Anaerolineae bacterium
AACAAGGCCAAGGCCGTGATCGAGGCCGTGGCCATGGCCGAGGCGGCCCAGGGGTTGGGCTCATGATCCTCATGCTCGACAACTACGACTCCTTCACCTACAACCTGGTGCAGGGTTTGGCCGAGCTGAGCGGAGGGCAGGTCGATGTCGTGCGCAACGACGTCGCCTCGCCCGAGCAGCTCCTCGATCGCGGCCCGCGAGCGGTAGTGGTGTCGCCCGGTCCGGGCACTCCTGATGAGGCCGGTATCAGCGTCGAGCTGGTCAAGGCTGCCGCCGATGTACCGCTGCTGGGAATATGCCTCGGTCATCAGGCGCTGGCGGCCGCGCACGGAGCGTCGATCCACCGCGCTCCCGAGCCGGTTCACGGCAAGACCAGCCACATCCCCACAAGAAGGTCTACGATGGGGTGTTGGGCAACAGGGTCGAGGAGACCAAAATGGGGCTCACTTGACCAAGTGATGATACGAAACCGTCACCATCACCACGCCAACGACTTGCTTAAGCGATCGAGCATCATCGTCGCCGTCAAGCGTCGTGGAAGCCACCCGCGCCGGTGCAGGGCCCACCTGGCCCTGGTCAGGCGTCTGAGCGCCGACCGCCTTTGCGGTCGAGCGGCGTGTTGCTGCATCTCCTCAGAGCGTCGAAGAGCCAGCGAAGCAGCGATGTAGCGCGGCGGCGTCTGCTGCCGGTCCGCCTCGTCCAGCAGCCAGCTGATGCGCGGGCCAATCTCCCGCTCAATGAATGCAGTGATCTGCTCCGATCGTGCCGATGCGGCCTCCAAGGCACTGCCCAAGACTCCCCCACAATTGGTGACAAAGTCAGGCAGGCACAGGACACCGCGCTCAAACAGGATGTGCTCTGCCTGCGCAGTGACCGGGTTGTTCGCGCCGGCGGAGATGATGCGCGCTGCGATGCGCCCAGCATTGCCAGCGTGGATGCTGTTGTGACGGGCACACGGGCAGAGTATGTCAACCGCCAGTTCGAGCAGAGCCGAACGCTCGATGCGTCGGGCGTCGTCATAGAGCTCGACGACCCGCCCCCCACTTTCAGCAGAGAGGCGCAGAAGCTGTCTCACATCCAGGCCTTGCGGATTAAAGATCGCGCCATGCGATGTCGAGATTGCCACTATGCGAGCCTTGACGTCGGCCAAGAGCCCTCCCAGGGCGCTGCCCACTTTGCCCCAACCCTCAATGGCTACGGTAGATCCGGGCAAGCCCAAGCCGACGTGGCGCGCTGCCTGCTCCGCGCCACTGACGACCGTGAAAGCAGTGTAGTAGCCCGACCGCGTACGCGGCAGCCGCTTGCCGCCAGCCGGCACACCGGCCATCCGCAGGAGGTAGCGGATGTCCTCGTCGGTGGTGCCCATGTCGGTGGCAGGCGTATAGACGCGGGCCGACAGCAGCGGCGCAATTGCCTGCCCAAAGGCTGCCAGCCGCCGGCGGCGCTCCCGTTGCGAGGCCTCAGGGTCACCGCGGACGCCCGCCTTGGCCCCACCCAGGGCCATGCCCAGGAAGCCATACTTGAGTGTCATGGCTCGTGCCAGTCCGCGCACCTCAGCCTCGTCGATGTCAGGCATCATGCGCAGCCCTCCAAACGACCGTCCTCGAATGGATGAATCAATTACGAGGTAGCCGACGGGTTCCGCGCTGTGACGGACCGTGCAAACCAATTGTGCATTGTCGCCGTTCGTCAGCGGCCTTGTCAATCGTCTTGCCCCAGCCTGCCAGTGCGGCTAGTATCGAAGCTGGTTCCCAGCAGTGCGGACGGGCTCGCCTCCTGAGCCATGACAGCCCTGCAGCAAGGCGTTCCCGAGGACCGTGAGCTCTTCATCCACAGGAGCACCCTCTCGCTCAATCATACGGTCATCCAGCCAGATTGAAGGACTCTTGATGATACCATCCGTGTGAAACGGGTACCTGCCGATGCCCACGGATACGCAGCCAAACAATCGCTCAACCTCCATCAGACTTCCCTGCGTCCTGGCGCCCGGATGGAAGCCCAGGCAGAAGTGCCGAATTCGCTTGTCCTTGCCATTGAGCCAGCGACTCAAGATTTTTGAGTTCGGGGAGGGTCCGGCGATTTCGACGACGCTTCCCTTTCTGACTGTAGTCGTGATGGGAAGCTCCAGTGGGCCAATCCCTTCTGGCGGCCACAGGTGCGTATCAATCACGGCTGTGCCGGCTATGCTTTCGGGCACTCCTTGAAAGGCGAGCTGGCCACCCAGGAAGGTGGCACTCCTGCCCTGGCGGAGCATCCCAGAGGGGAGCCCAACCCAGGCGGTCTGCGACACTCTCAGTCTCGATAGAAGCCGGCGCGCGATACCAGGAGGATCCAGCCTGAACTGAAGGTCCGTTCCTTGCCTGCTGACGATTCGGACTGCCCTCGCTTGCCGCAGAGCCTGCCTCAGCGCCAAGCCGTACTCATACATCAGTTTATGGTCTACCTGTCCAACGCAACGGATGAAGGCATCCTCATCCAACGGTCCAAGCGAATAGACGCGAGAGCCCATCTGCCTGGCCCTCTTCCAGACCCTGGTGGGGTAAAAATAGCGTTCTGAAAGCTCGCAGACAGCAGTGTAGCCGCCCCGCTCAATCCTTTGTGTGAGCTCTTCTAACACGTCAGGCAGCTCTAGATTGGCCGGCAGCTCATAGATCTCTGCCCGGGCTCCAATCTGCTTGGCGCTGCCTTCGATGGCTCGTGCCGTGGTCCAGTCACTTCCCCCGTCCAGGTAGATGAGCAACTGCTCGCCTTCCGCCAGGCACAACAGGTCTTGAACGAAGATCAGGGCCGCCCTGTGCAGCGCTTCTTCCCGCATGTCCATACCCACCGACCTCCAGGCACTCTCTGATTCTGCGGAGCAGATGCCACATCACCGGCTCTTAAGGCACAATCCTGTTGACCATCCTGACAGCCGTGTCACTGCACTCATAGACTCGCAACCCGGATAGACCGTCTACACCGTACTGCGCCCAGAGTCTCTCCACATTGTCACCGCGAGCCTGCTCACCCTCTTGAACGAACACTGCGCCCCAGAGCTGACCCTTGTCAAGGTGGGCAAATGGGTTCGTGAGAAGAAGACTCTTCAAGCCGCGCGATGGGGAGAGGAGTTTCAGCACAAATCCCACAGGCAAGCAGTCCCTCACTCTCATCCCCCATTTTGCTTTGTACCGCAATACTCCGTCCCTCAGGAACGCCCTCGAGAGCCCCATGTGCATGCGCTTGAAGCCCTTGTCGCGCAGGTGCAGCGAAGCGAAATACCAGGTGGCCGCGGCAGCACCGTACTTCAAGTGGCTCAGGTTCCCGTCCTTGAGTCCCTGTGACCACAGCCTTGGCAGTTGTCCCTCCATTCGGATGACCATCCCGGCAACGGATTCATCACCTTTCTTGACCAGCAATAGCTCGCATGCTCCGCGTCTCGCTGCTCGCATCATGTGGTCATAGCTCATGGCAATTGTCCTGTCCTGGTGACGTTCTTTCACATAGGGCATGTACATGCGATGATAGAAACGATCGAATTCGTCGATCTCTCTGGTCACGACAAAGTGGAGGTCGCTGCGCCTGATCTTCCTCACGTCGTCCTTGGCTGAGCTGCCCCGCGTCTGGAGGGGCAGGTCAGCTTCACCGCACAGCCATTGCGGGACAAAAAAGTCCCCCCGGTCCTCAGAGAACCTTCTCTGACGCCGGTGGCATTCAATGACCGCAAGGGAACAGCCGAGGCTGTTCTTCTTGATGCTCCCGCGCAGGGCCCACAGATACCGTCCTCCAACAAGCTCCTCTTGGCGCTCCGCGCCGAAAGCCAGGTGGGCAATGTAGTTTTTTTGGACTTGGCTTCCGACGTACAGGACCCGCAGGTGCTCACCACTCGAGACCTCGGTGCCATCCAGGAGCCAAGCATCGCTAGGCTTGGTAATGCCCGCGGACAGCCCATGGACAGTATCCCTCAGCCTCTTCAGAGTGTAGTCTCTCATCACGCCCGCACAAATCGCATGGTGAGTTCGCAGGGCCCAAGCCCTCCCGGCGCATCCATGCCTGGCTACCGTCGGTCCCTGCCTGGCAGTGCACGGCGCCCCATGCGGCGCACGGCTTGCGCTATCCTGCGCGCCCCCAGCCGGTGCCCATAGGCCCGCTCAAAGGCCGCGGCCAACTCGGCTTCCGGCGGCGGCGCGTAGCCCCCGATCTTGCTGTGTGAGATTCCGAACCTCTTCCAGAGGTCGGCACGAAGCTCCGCCATCTTCAGACCCATCACCACCGGGTCCAAGACCGGAACACCCAGTGCTTCCTGAGCATACTGGGCTTGTCCGGCCATCCCGGTGCAGCCCAGACAGATCACCTCGGCCAGGTCCTCCTCCACGGCAGCTCTTGCCTCGCGCAGAATGGCCGCCTGCGTCTTCTCCCTGTCTCGCATGTCGGGCACGGTGAGCCCCATAACACGCCAGGAGACGATTCTGGACTCAAGTCCATAGCTGCCAGCATTCTCTGCCATCTTCGGTATCCAGCTCCGGCTCCCGACCAGGATGGAGAACTTGCCAGCACTCAGCATCGCGGCGACGTGTAGCGTGGCCTCACTCACGCCCACCACCGGTATGCGCACCAGCTCGCGCGCTACGTGCAGACCGGGGTCATAGAAACAGCCTATCACGACAGCATCGAATCCCTCTCTTTCAGCGTTGACGGAGAGCCTAATGACTTGATGAGCTGCCAGGTGCTCGTAGAAGTTGTATTCCAGATGCGGCAGGCCAGTGCCAAACCCTCGGATTTCAACAGCTGTTCCGGATTCGATCCACTGCTCCACCCAGCCGTCCGGTGCTCCACCGATAAGCAGGATCCTTGAGTTCATTCGCTGCTACTCCTCTCTCCAGCCGTCCTGTAAAGACGCCGCTTGGCCTGATACTGCGAGGACAGGCCTTGCTCGCTGCGTCGACCTGCTTGGTTACGCAATCCCGGAGTCTTTTCAGGCCTCTCCGCCGGACTCGCGGACCTGATTTCGCGAAAGCCTCGAGATGAACTTCCTGGACTTATGTCCGTCATCCGGGATGTGGTCCACTACCTGGACATCAAGCGACACAGGCTCGCCCAGATACTCCAGCAGACGTTCCTCGAAATGTGCGAGCACCTGCGGGCCGATATCCTGCCACAGGACCAGCTTCACGACAAGCAGGTCACGGCTCTCCTGGATGAAGCGGTACTGGTCGATCCCGTCCACATCATCTACTATCAGGCCAAGCCCCAGCGCGGAGCGGATCGTGCCGCTGGGCAGTCGGACCACATCCTCAGACCTCCCGGCCGGCGCGCTGATGAGGGGGAAGGTCGAGCCACAGGAACAGGGCTTGTCGATCAAAGTGCACATGTCGCCCAACCGATAGCGGATAAAGGGCATAACAAAGCCATACAGACTGGTAAGGACGACCACACCGGGCTGCCCCGGGGCAG
>JBFEPU010000201.1:0-5427 GCA_041549915.1 Anaerolineae bacterium
ACCCCCAGGTCCTCCGTTATGTCAGGATACGGGCTGGGAAGTCGCTCATAGCCAGCGCCGTCCTTGTAGATACGCAGCGATGCCACCAGCGTCTTGATGTGATCGCCGTCATACGCCTTCGCCGCGAGCAGCCCCGTCAGTTTCTTGACGACCGCCACTGCCGACCAGGCCGCTGCCTCGCGCGCGTCACCCTCGCTGATGCCGTGGGCAGCGAGCTGTGATAGCTTTTCCAGGAGCTCGTCGCGCACAGGATATGCGAGCCGGCCATTCATCTCGGTGACTGTCGATATGATAGCCTGGCCATTGTGGATTGCCTCGGCGAACGGCAACTGCTGGAACAGTCCAAAGTTCACGGTGATGTTAACGCCGATGCCTTGGGCTGTCAACGTGCGACAGGCCTCCAGGCCAGCCAGCGTGCCGGGTAGCTTGAACACGACGTTCGGCACGCCGCCTTCAAGCCTGGCTCTCAGGTCCTGGTAGATAGCCGTGGCGTCGGCGATCATGGCATCCGTCTCACCGTGTCTCTTGGGATTGACCTGCAGGCTGACGCAGCCCATGCTGCCCTTTGTCAGGAGGAAGATAGGACGCAGCAGGCGCATGTTGGCCAGTACTACCTCAAGCGTAGCGAGCCGGGCCAGTGCTTCCGGTCCCGCCTCGGAGTTGGCCGAGACCAGCTCGTCCATGACCGGATCCCAATGGTCAGGATCGGCGTCCCAGGCGATGCCAACTAGCACCGGGTTGGTGGTCACAAAGGAAGCGCCAAGGTACATGGTATACTTGAGAAAGGCGGCGTAGTCGTTGCCCAGCTCCGTGCGTCCGTGACCATCAAGCAGCAGCTCGGCCATCTTGGCGCTGTGGCTCCGCTGAACTGCCGCGGCCATGTTGTCCAAATACTGCCCTATTGAAGCGCCCACGAGCTCTGCCGCCAGACTCTCTGGATCTGCAGCTTGCTCTGCGGTGAACCTGGCGCGCGCCTGTCGCTGCCACTCCTTCAACAGGCCGTTCGCCGCCGACGGGGCGAGGCTCTCCCACCTATCCAGGGTGTTCCGACGGGCCTGGGCCTCGGCCTTGATCTGCGCACGTGTCAAGGCGCTATTGCCGTGGAGCTCACTGTTCTGCAAGTTCCAGCGCGTCATCAGCGAGTTCAAGCCGAGGATAAGGTGACTCAGAAACGACAGGCAGTATCCGCGTAACTCAGGGCCACCACCTGCAAAACGGCTGTCGAGCATCCTCGTCAACGTCTGGAGATGCTGGCCCAGGTCGCTGGGCGCGGCAAAGAAGATGAGGGCGTCGGCAGCTTCCTCCGCCTGCCCTGTTTCGATCATTTGCAGAAGATGATCCAGAGAAATCGACCGCTTGGTGCTCAGCTCCTGCTCGATCTCATTCTCCAGACGGGTTCTCAGATCCATCTTGCTACCTCCGAGTGTGTACTCTCTACAACCGCCGTGCCGGCGGCTCGTTTCTCCGGAAATCGAAGGGAATGGAGGCACGGCGGGCTTGGCGTTTGGTTCTCCTGTCTGCTAGGCGACGTTCTTGATCAGGCTGAGATCACCAGTGCGAGCCGCCTCCAGCACGGGCCCCATGTACTCGTCCACCATCTCCGCACTCAGCGGCACCGGCATGTTCTCCAGCTTCATCTTCAGCTGCGGGTCCTTGGCTGCAGTCAACGCCCGGTCGATGTGCTCCTGGGTAAAGCCCTTGACGTCCCCCAGAGTCGTCGGGAAGCCGATGCGCTTGCTCAGCTCCATCATCGCCTTAGCCACTGCCATGCCGAGGTCCCGTCCGCTCAGTGCATCGATATCGGCATCGGTCATGCCAGCCTCTTTGAAGATATTCCCGACCAGGCGCAGCGGCTCTTCCACCGCCGGTGCGAAAAACACCACATAGTAGGGGTTCATAATGGCACAGGCTCGCCCATGGCTGAGGATGTCCACGAGCGAGAAGCTGGTCAGGTGCCCGCCGTTGGTTCCCCCGATCATGATGGCGTAGCCGCCCAGGTCGGTGGCCAGCCCTAGTGCGGTGCGAACTTCGGTGTCATTGGGGTCCTGCACGGCGCGCTCCACGTAATTGACCACCAAACGGATGGTCTCGCCAGCCACTGCGGTCATCTTATCGTAGTACGGTTTGCCCACGGCGCCCAGCAGCACCTCCAGACTGTGGGCGATGCCGTCCAGCGCCCCATCCGCGGTAAAGCCCGCTGGCATGGACTTGGTCACGTCATAGTCGAAAAGCGAACGCGACGGGACGATGGCCTCATCCACAATCAGCTTCTTCTGACCTGTACGGACGTCTGTGATGTTGGAGTACTTGGTGAGGTGCGCCCCAGAGCTGGCCGCCGTCTGGATCGCCACCAATGGTGTGAGCTCCTTGCCGGTCTCCCTCAGCTTGTCGGTGACCTTGCCTGTGCCGAAGTAGTCATCGATCTCGCCGCCCAGGGTGCGAAGCACCTCGGCTGCCTTGGATGCGTCGAGGGTGCTGCCACCCCCGAGGCAGACGATGACGTCTGGATCAGCCCGCCTGAGGTCCTCCGTCATGCGGAAAAGATCCTCACGCGGCGCATTGGGCGCAGCCCCTTCGATCTTGGTCCTGAGCTCCACCCCGGCCTTGGCCAGCGACTTCTCGATGCGGTCGATCAGCACATCGTTGCCGGGGAACACGGTGTAGAACAGCACGGCGCGACGGCCCAGTTCGGCGGTCACGGCACCGAGTTGATCGAGCACGCCCGAGCCGAAAACGTAGCGATCGCCCTTGAACTCGCGGATGAGCTTTCTTGCTTTCTCAAAGTCAGACATGGTCCTCTCCTTTCTCACTCTGCGCCACGTAGCATGGCCGCATGTACTAATATTACAATCGAAGTTGCACAGCCCGCAAAGCCGCCGATACGATGGCCTCGACAGACATGCCGTAGCGATCCAGCAGCGCCTCGTACGGTCCGGTTTCAGTGAAGGTGTCCGGGATGCCTACGCGAACCACGGGCACCGGCTGCTCGCCAGCCAGCAGCTCGGCGACTGCGCTGCCGAGCCCACCGATTTCTGAGTGCTCCTCAGCGGTCACGATTGCCCCGCTCTCTGCCGCCGAGGCGAGGATCATCTCGCGGTCCAGTGGTTTCAGGCTGGCCATGGCCAAGACGCGGGCATTGATGCCCTTCTTGCTGAGCCGTTCAGCAGCTTCAAGGGTCCGCGCGACCATCACTCCACAGGCGATGAGCGTCACATCTTCACCAGCACGCAGGAGCGTGCCCTTGCCAATCTGTGGCTGATGGTTGCCGTCAAACACCGTCGGCATCTCGGCTCGGCTCACACGCAGATACACAGGGCCATCATACTCCGCCACAACCGGAACCAGCTTGGCCGCTTCAACCGCATCTGCTGCTACCAGCACAGTCACATTCGGCATGGAGCGCAGCACGGCCACATCGACAATGGCGTGATGCGTTGGGCCGTCAAAAGCGTCCGACAGGCCCGCGTAGGCCCCGATGAGCTTGACGTTGGTGCGGGCATAGGCCACACAGGTGCGCACCTGTTCGGCGCAGCGCAGCGACAGCAGAAAGGCGAAGGTATTGACAAAGGGAATCTTGCCACCAAGCGCAAAGCCCACTGCCGTATCGAGCATTCCCGCCTCCGCCACGCCCAGGTTGAAAAACCGCTCCGGAAAGCGCGCGGCGAAGTAGTGGGTCTGAGTAGACTTGGACACGTCAGCATCCAACACCACCACGTCTGGATTCTCGGCACCGTACGCCGCCAGTGCCTTGCCATAGGCAATGCGCATTGATGCTCTGTCAGTCATGATCTTCAGCCCCCAATTCACACATTGCCAGATCGCACTGCTCCGCTGTGGGCGCACGTCCGTGCCAGGCACAGTCATCTTCCATGAAAGACACCCCTTTGCCCTTGGTGGTGTGCGCGATCACCACCGCAGGCTTGCCATGGATGTCATCGGCGGCATCGAGCGCCTCCAGGATCTGACGCATGTTGTGTCCATGTATCTCCATCACGTGCCAGCCGAAGGAACGCCACTTGTCCACCACCGGCTCGAGGGGCATGATGTCGCGTACAAACCCGTCCAGCTGAACGCCGTTGTAATCGACGATCGCCGTCAGGTTCTCCAACCCATACTTGGCCGCAAACAGCGCGCCTTCCCAGATCACTCCTGCCTGGATCTCGCCGTCACCCAGCAGGACATAGGTGCGGTAGGGAAGACAGTCCAGCCGGGCGGTCAGAGCGAGCCCGACGCCGATCGCCAAGCCATGGCCGAGTGCCCCGGCCGTCATCTCCACGCCGGGCGTCTTGAGCCGATCGGGATGTCCCTGCAGGCGGCTATCCAGTTGGCGAAGTGTCTTCAGCTCCTCCTGTGGGAAAAAGCCGCGCACTGCTAGTGCCGCATAGAGCAAGGGGGCCGCGTGTCCCTTTGAGAGAATGAACCGATCCCTTTCGGGCCAATGGGGATCGGCTGGGTCGATCCTGAGTTTGTGAAAGACGAGCGCGGTCACGATGTCAGCTGCCGAAAGAGAGCCTCCGGGATGGCCGGACTGCGCGCAGAATATCATGTCCACCACCATGCGGCGCAGTTCCATCGCCTGCTGAGATAGATGGGCTACGAGTTCTTCGGGATGCCTAGTCATGTGCTCTTCCCTGTGTCCACCGTCACTTGCTCGCGAAGATGGTTGCCTCGACCGGCTTTGCTAATCGCGGCGCACATCTCGAGATCCGGTCATCCTGGCGAGCGTGCTCGTCTAAACGCCACCGAAGGCGTTGAAACCACCGTCGACCGTGACCACCGTCCCATGGGTGAAGGCCGCGCTTGGAGAAAGCAACCACAGCGCAACGCCAATCAGGTCTTCCGGAACACCAAAGCGTGCCATTGGCGTGTGGTCCAAGATCGCACTGGCGCGCGGGGTTGGCTCGCCGGTCTCTTGATCAAAGAGCAGGTAGCGATTCTGTTCCGTCAGAAAAAAGCCGGGCGCGAGCGCGTTAACGCGTATGTTCTTGGAGTAGTTGTGCGACATGTGTACCGCAAGCCACTGGGTCAGGCTGACCACGGCTGCTTTTGCAGCCGAATAGGCAGGGACGTTGGTCAGCGGACGCAGAGCGGTCAATGACGCGATGTTGAGGATGGCCCCGCTGTCCCTCTCAGCCATAGGCCTGCCAAACACCTGGCAGCACAGCAGCGTACCTAGGAAGTTGAGGTTGAACACCCATTGAAAGGCATCCCGCGGCAAGTCGAAGAAACTCAGATCCACAGAGGTCGTCGCCTCTTTCTTGTTACCACCCGCTCCGTTGACCAAAATGTCCACCGGTCCAAGCTGTGCGCTGATTCGCGTCAGTGCTTGCCCTAGGCTAGCTTGATCCAACACGTCGGCCTGCACGGCCAGCCCCGCATTGCCGCCGGCCACAATGTCCTGAGCTACCTTCTGCGCCGCCTCCAGGT
>JBFEPU010000202.1:0-5423 GCA_041549915.1 Anaerolineae bacterium
ATAGTCATCCAACGTCAATACGCGGACAGTGAGTTGATCGGCCACCCCACATTCCCTCTCAAATGATCTCCCTTGCGGCATGGGGCGCGTTGCACCGCGACTGACAGTAGAATCGTGACCTCCCGCAGTCATGCCCCCCACCCGCTGAGCCAGTCAAACCCGACTGCACGGGATTCCCCTCACTGCGCTGAGCCGAGCCCCCTCCGCCACCTGCCACCAGACCGAGCCGCACGGGCAGCGAGACTGGGCAAGGATATCACATCTCCAGACAATCTGTCAATAACCATGCGTGCGGTGTGGCAGGACAGAATGCGTCCGCGGCAAATGTGTAGGCCAGGTTCTTCTCTCTGGACACGGGAACCGCAGTGCAACCGTTTTGTGGCATGGCTGACCGGACTGTATCTGACGCGACAGCCAAGACATGCTTGCCAATGACCCGAAACTGCGCTACACTATGAACACACGCCCGGTGCTCTGCAGCTCCAACCCCCGACGGAGTGCTCTGGATGGGAAGCCGAAGCGAGAATAGGACACACGACTTGTGGCGTTCTGCGTATCGCACGCTGGCCTCGACTCGCCTTGCCCTGTGGCTGCTGGCGGGTCTGGGGATGATGATGCTCGTGGGCACGCTACTGCCCCAGCTTCCGGTGCAGATGGAAGAGTCCGCGCAGGCGGTTTGGCTGGCCTATGCGAACGAGAAGTATGGATCGCTGTTTGTGCCGTTGCATTCTCTGGGCCTCTTCCAGATGTTCCGCTCGCCAGCCTTCCTGGCTCTGGTTGCCGCGCTGCTGGTAAACACAGCGCTGTGCACAATCAACCGCCTCCGCTCCTTGGGCCGCATGATCGGTCAACGGCGCGCAGGTGCGCTCGGCACTCTCGTCACTCACCTTGCCGGAATCACCTTGCTGCTGAGCCGGGCGATCTCCAGTGGATACTCCGTGCAGGAGGACGGAGTGGCCCTGGCGGCGGGGCAGACACATCCGCTGGGGCGGAACATGGAATTGCTCGTACGCAGCGATGATGTGCGGCTCACGACCGACGAAAGCGGCTACCCCGTGGAATATGCAGCGCGAGTGACGGTACTCGAAGGGGAACGCAAAGTGCGTTCCGGGCTGGTGGAGATGAACGCACCATTGCGTGCCTTCGGCTTCGGTATTTGGCTTCTATCCTACCATCCTGGTGTTCGCGTTCAGGTGCTCGATCAAGATGGTAGCCCGCTCATTGTGGAGAGCACGGACGGCGAACGCAGCTCTGGTCAAGCCACGTGCAACCTGAGCACCGGCCCGGGATTGCTGCGCGTTCCAGAGGTGGGGTGCACCATGCACATATCAGCAGCAGACAGCCGGGCCGGCGCTGCGTTTCATTTGCAGGTTCAGCCCAGAGATGCAGCCGGCCCTCTCGTGGCCGAGACGGTACAGTCCGGTCAAGAGGTGCGTGACGGTAACCTGCGCATAACGCTGCATGCTGCCCCGTACGCTGTTTACCGCCTGAAGAAAGACCCGGGCGCGGTACCGGCCCTGCTGTCGGCACTGGCGCTGGTAATCGGCACAAGCCTCTCCCTGTTCTCCACCAGAGTGCGCGCACGATGACTTCGCCAGAGAGCATCGCCTATGTCATCGCCAGCATCGCGCTGGTGGTCTCCTGTGGGCTGTACCTGGTCTCTGCACGCATCTCACTGCCGGCCCACGGAGGGGACAACGAGACGCAAAGTGCGGGGCAGCGCCTGGGGCGCCATAGTGAGCGCTTGGCGACGCTGAGCGCAGCCCTGGCACTGGTCGCGTTGGGCGCCGGTCTGGCTGTGCGCGGTGTTGCCGCTGCTCGCTGGCCCCTGGGCAGTCCCTTCGAGTTCACGTTGGCCTTTGCTGGAGGCGTGGTACTGGTGTATCTTGCCCTGCACAGGACTGCCGGCACCTCGGTCCCTGGAGCCATAGCCACCTTGCTGGCATTGGCACTGATGCTGCATGCCTTCGTCGTGCAGGCTGAGTCTGCACGCGCTATCCAGCCTCTCCCACCAGTGATGAACGGCATCTGGTTTTCGCTGCACACGCTGCTCACCTCGGTTGCCTTTGGTGCACTGGCGGTCGCTGGGAGCGTCGCTATCGGCAACATGGCACTCCCCAGCCTGCCCACAGCAGGCTTTGTCGACTGGGCCATGGACGTCGGCTACGTAACGCTCAGTCTGGGCATCATCGCCGGCGCTATCTGGGGCGAACAGGCTTGGGCAGAGTACTGGAGCTGGAGCATCAAGGAGACGTGGACGCTGATCACGTGGTGGGTGTGCACGTTCTACGACCATGTGCGTCGCCGTCCTGGCTGGCGTGGACGACGTGCTATGGGAGTCGCTTCCTTGGCCCTGCCAACCGTGCTGGTGACCTTCCTGGCCACGCCATCGCTTGTCCGTTGGACCAGGCTGCAGCGCCTGTTCATCTACTAGTCTCGGGCCTTTTCTGCCATGCTCGTTGCACGAAACTCGCGGAGGACATAGCTGATGTCAGGTGTCACCCGACGACAGTTCTTGACCGGACTGGCGTGCTCTGGTATCTGTGCCCTAGGAGGCGGAGTGTTGGTCTCCACCCTCTTGGATGACGAGCCAGTGGATGCAGCCCCTTCCTCCGAATTCAGCCGTGAAGCTCTGTACTACACAACCTCTGGCGAGAAGCTGCGCTGCGAGTCGTGCCACGGCGAGCTGCAGCAGTCGCGCGTACAGTACTGCCATGTGCCACACTCCGGTGACTACGTGGCCTGTCAGCTGTGCCCCAAAGGCTGTCTGATCTCTGACGGGCATCGCGGGGACTGCCGGGTGCGTGAGAATCAAGGCGGCGTGCTCTACACCATGGTATACGGCAACCCTTGTGCTGTGCACGCCGATCCCATCGAGAAAAAGCCCCTCTACCACTTTTTGCCGGGCAGCCTCGCGTTCTCAATAGCCACTGCCGGGTGCAACTTGCACTGCCTCTACTGTCAGAACTGGCAAATCTCACAGCGGCGACCTGAGGAGGTGGACAGTTCAGCCCTGCCACCTGCAGATGTCGTCACATACGCACGCCAATACAACTGCCCCGTCATTGCCTACACTTACAGCGAGCCGACGGTCTTCTATGAGTACGTACTGCACACTGCGCGCCTGGCACGAGCGAAGAACCTGCGGAGCGTGGTCATCAGTGCCGGCTACATCAACCAGGCTCCCCTGCGGGAGCTGTGCGGAACTGTGGACGCCATCAAGATAGACTTTAAGGGGTTCAGCCAGGACTTTTATCAGCGCATCTGTGACGCAACCCTGCAGCCGGTACTGGATGCTATGAAGTGCATTCAGCGCCAGGGCGTCCATCTGGAAATCGTCACCCTGGTGGTGCCCACACTGAACGACGACCCAGACGAGCTGCGTGGCCTGTGCCGGTGGATCGTGCAGGAACTCGGCCCAGACGTACCGACGCATTTCAGCCGCTTTCATCCTCAGTACAAACTGACTGGCCTACCGTCCACGCCTGTGGAGACGCTGGAGCTTGCATGG
Organism: Anaerolineae bacterium; assembly: GCA_041549915.1. Classification (GTDB taxonomy): domain Bacteria; phylum Chloroflexota; class Anaerolineae; order UBA2200; family UBA2200; genus JBFEPU01. Next base: position 3,512 of record JBFEPU010000202.1, read on the forward strand.
AGCACCGCGGTCGAAGAGGGCATTCGCTACCCTTACATTGGCAACGTGCCCGGCCATCCCGGCGACAATACCTATTGCCACCGCTGCGGAGAAATGATCATCCGCCGTCTGGGCTTTTCCATCCTCGAGTACCACGTGGTCGGCGGGAAATGCGAGTACTGCGATGAGCCCATTCCTGGCGTCTGGAAGTGACAAAGCAATGCGCAGGGACGCCTCGACCAGGCTCGTCATCCGCCTCGCTGTAGTCACAGTAGTCTTCGCCCTGGCCCTATCCCAGTGGCCCGTCGCAGGTGGCCATCAGCCTGTCGTGGTCGGGCGACAGGGTCCCGCCCTCGAGCTAGTCGGCCAGCTGGGCGGCGTTACCTATGCCGTTGCTGCGGAAAGCGAGCATCATGTTTACATCGGCGTCGGCCCTCGGCTGGTGATCCTGGATGTAGAAGACCCCAGCACTCCGGCTGTGATCGGTCAGACAGAAGTTCTCCCCGGCATCGTGTGGGACATCGCGGTATCGAACGGCTACGCGTTCGTTGCGGTTGGCTCGAGCGGCCTGCATATTGTGGATGTGTCCAGCCCTGAGGTTGCAGTCGTGGTTGGGACCTATGACACGCCCGGGTTTGCCGATGGTGTGGCTGTGCGAGAGAACCTTGCTTACGTCGCCGATGGGGTGATGGGCCTGCGCATCATTGACGTCTCAAACCCGGCGCTCCCCGTAGAAGCGGGCAACTATGACACTCCGGCGCCAGGGTATTCCGATGATGTGGCAGTGGCTGGGACCTATGCCTACATCGCCGACGGGCGCGCAGGGTTAAGAATCATCCACATCGCTGACCCACAACAGCCCACCGAGACCAGCTCGTACAGCACACCAGAGTACGTCGCCAGCGTCTTCATAGCCGGCTCCCATGCCTATGTCACGGACGCCAGCAGGGGCCTGCGCGCTATCGATGTGTCCAACCCATCCGTACCACACGAAAAGGACGTATTCGACACAGCAGGATACGCGCGCAGTGTGGTGGTAGCCGGGCAATACGCGTACGTCGCCGATGGTTCCTCCGGGCTGCAGATCATCGACATCTCGAACCCCACAGACTTGCGCTGGGTCGGATCGTACAACACGCCAGGGGACGCTCGCAGCCTGTCTTTGGCCTGCGGCGAGGCCCCCGCGAACGGCTGCCACGCCTACGTCGCCGATGAGGCCATGGGGCTGCGGGTCATCAACGTTGCCGACCCACAGCGAGCCAGCGAGAGCGGCCACTATGAGACCGCTGGGAACGTGGAGGACGTGGCCGTGCACGGGTGGCACGCCTTTCTCAGTGCAGGCCAGGCTGGTCTGCGAATCGTCGACATTGCCGACCCCGCCGCTCCCACCGAAGCTGGCTTCTATCGCACGCCAGCCTACGCCCAAAGCGCAGCGATTGCTGGGCAATATGCCTATCTCGCGGACAAAGTCGGCTTGCGCGTGATCGACATCTCCAACCCGCTGCAGCCCACTGAAAGCGGCTTCTCCTCCACGCCGGGGATCGCCCTGGGCGTGGCAGCCACAGCGGAGCAGGCCTATGTAGCCGACGGCTGGGCCGGACTGCGTGTCATCGATGTTTCGCACCCTGAGGACCCGCAGGAGGTTGGGGCCCAGGACACGCCCGGCTACGCCTCCGACTTGGCTGTGGCGTCAGAGTATGCCTACGTTGCCGATGGCTCACAAGGGCTGCGGGTCATCACGATTTCTGACCCGCATCATCCACGTGAGGTCGGTTTCTTCGATAGCCCTGGCGAGGCCTCCGGGATCGCAGTATCCGGGGGCAGAGCGTACGTCGCCGATGGCGCCGCAGGACTGCGCATCATTGACATCCACGACCCGCAGCGACCGCAGGAGATCGGATGGTACGAGGCTCTGATGGACGCCCGCGATGTC
>JBFEPU010000203.1:0-5406 GCA_041549915.1 Anaerolineae bacterium
AATCCTTGGTATTGCGTACCAGTATTCCACCACGACCACTACGGTCGTCTTCGAGCTCCCGGTTGTGTTCGGTGACCCCTCCACGCCAGCAACGATCTTTGGCTGCGTTTGACAAAGGACATCCATCGCCCCTTCAGGGCGATTGTGGCTGCCAGGGGCGCCAGCGCACCGAATGTTCGATGCTGCCCTGAGTGGCCATAGTCTCCCCAGCAAGAAGCTGCGCTGTGCGCACGGGACGGGCGCCCTTGCAGCAGTGCTGTGCCTGGCCGTGCTCTTCGGCCTGGCGGCGTGCAGCCCAGCCACCACGCCCGGCCCCTCAGCGGGCCCAGGCACTGCGCGCGCTGTCGTGACGCAGTCCACCGTCCCCGCCACGACTGTGACGCCAATCGATGCAAGGACGCCATCTCCCACCACGACTGCTGAGCCCGCAGAAGCTGTTCCTGCTTTCCATGCGATTGACCCCAGCGGGCAGGAGCTGGTGTTCTGGCACGTGTCGACTGGTGATCAGGAGCAAGTATTGCAGGAGCTGGTCGAGCAGTTCAACTCCGCGAATGAGTGGGGCATCCGCATTGTGGCTGAATACGGCGGTGACGACGGCGAGCTGATGGCCAAGAACCTGCACGCGATAGCGCTGGGCACACCTCCGGACCTTTCCATCGCACGCCCACAGCAGGTAGCGGTGTATGGCGAGGCCCACGCCATCGAGCCGCTTGACGACTATATCAACAGCCCACCGTACGGCTTGACGACGGAGGAGGTGGCCGATATTCAGCCCGCATTTCTGGACTCGGTTCGCAGTCCGGTGTTCGACAACCAGATGATGAGCTTCCCGCTCAGACACAGCATGCTAGTGTTGTACTACAACGGAGACTGGCTGAACGAGCTCGGCTATGAGACTCACCCGGAGACCTGGGAAGCATTCCGAGAGGTATCCATCGTGGCTACAGATCGTGACGTGGGCACCTATGGCTACGCCCTGGCGGTGGATGCTTCGACCGTCACCAACTGGCTGTGGAGCCGCGGCGGGGACTTGCTCAGCCCAGATGGCAATACCGCGGTTTTCAACGGCCCTGAGGCGGTTGAAGCTCTGCGCTTTGTCCAGGCACTGATGGATGATGGCTACGCCTACCAGATTGCCGAGCGCTATGGTGACCAGGCGGATTTTGCCGACGAAAAGGTCCTTTTCGCCTTTGACTCGACCGAGCGTATTCCACACTATGCTCAGGCCATTGCCGACCGGGCTACTGGCGAGCCCAGGTTCAACTGGTCTGTCGCGCCCATGCCCCATAGCACCACCACACCGGTGGTGCTTATCTACGGTCCCGGCGTCTGTGTGTTCAAGACCACACCGCAGAAGCAGCTAGCCTCGTGGCTATTCATCAGGTGGTTGGTGCAGCCGGAGAACAACATCAAATGGGCCACCGCAGGCAACAGCTTCCCGCTGCGCCAGTCAGCGCTCGACAGCGAAGAGATGCAGGCCTACATGGCGGAGAACCCGACCTACGGCACAGCCTTCGGCCTTCTGCAGTGGTCAAGAGGCGAACCCCCGGTGTCCGCCCATGACGCCATCGGTCGCCTGATCAGCGAGGCGACCACGGCGGTTTTGACTGGGCAGAGCAATGCTCAAGAGGCGCTGGACTTTGCGGTGCAGGAGGCCGACGCTCTGCTCGCCGAGTAGCGTTGCTCGAGTGCCGCAGTCGGCGGCGACCACAACCCTGGCGAAGGTCACGCCTTCGCCAGGGTTGCGTCTGTCTGGGTATTCCCAGCGGTGGATGGGCGCTGCCCACCATGGCTGGCACAGGTACCGAGCGGGTTGCGCAAGCCATGGCACGTGCTGCAGACGCCAACGAGACGGGAACCGAAGGCGCCTCGACGCGAAGGTGCTCAGGCTTGTGAGCAAAAGGCGGCGGTGCTATAATCCATGGTGCCAGCTGCAGTCGAGGGCAGAACCGCCTTCCGATTGGAGGAATCATCGTGCGTCCGACGAAGATCATGGTAGCTCTTTGGTGTTTGGTGGCACTTGTGTACCTGTCCGCGTGCACTGCAAGAGGCACGCCAACGCCAGAGCTGGCACCCACGCACACTCCAGCACCCCCACCGCGTCCGCATATTATGGTGCTATCGCTGGAGGGCGCGCGCGACGAGTGGGTGGATGGCTACCTCGTGGATGGCACGATGCCCAACCTGGCTGCCCTCGCCCAGCGCGGAGCCAGGGCAGAGTACGCCCAGACGATTGACCCGTCACTCACTACTGCCGCCCATGTGTCCATCGCCACGGGTGCGTATCCGAGTCACACAGGCCAGGTGTCGGATCGTTTCCACCTTCCCAAGAACCCCATTGACTGGCCCACCAGCGGTCTTGACGAACCAGAGATGCAGGTTGAGCCTCTGTGGCGTACAGCCATGCGCCACGGACAGACCACAGCGGCCATCTTCTGGCCCGGCACCAGCGTCCAGGTGCGGGATTGGCTGGCTGACTACACAGTGGCCTATGGGACGCGCGAACTGCACTCGGCGCTGCATGTGATCACACCAACCGAGGCCAGTGAGTGGCCAGGCGCGCCCGACACCTACACACCCTTGCTGGAGGCGACGCTGCAAATCAGAGGCAACGAAGGCGCCTTGGTGACCACGCTGCACCTGCTAGCTGCCGATAGCACGGACGACGCGCAGGAGAACTACGATGCCTTCTTGCTTTGCCGGCGGAAGGAGGTCGAAGGTGACTGCGCGGCCTTTGGTGTCGGCGAATGGGCGCCACTGCTGGTGCGGCCACGATTGTACGGAGGAGGATACTTCAAGCTGCTGAGCGCGACGTCTGAGCGGATTGAAATGTTCCAGAGTGCCATATGGTACAATCGTGCTCGCCCCGTCGAGCTGTTGCGCGAAATCAACGACCAGTTTGGCTTCTTCCCTCCACAGCCGGATGACCAGGCCCTCGAACAGGGTTGGATTACGGCCGAGGACTATTGGAATATGGCCGAGCGTCAGACGCGATGGCTGTGCGACGTGATCCAGTACGTCTGGGCACAGTATCATCCGGATCTGAGCTTCGCCTGGCTTGGGATGACAGGTTCTGTTGGGCACCAGTACCTGATGGTCGACGACAGGCAGCTCAATTACGACGAGGAGACAGCAAAGGCGTACGCAGAGTACGTTCGGGCTGCGTATGCCCTGGTGGATCAGTGCCTGGGCCAGATACTGGGCAGCGTTTTGTTGGGCAGGGACAGCATATTTGTGATCTCTGACCATGGCATGGCGCCAATCCACACCCAGGTGTACGTCAATACGATCCTCGAGGATGCTGACCTCTTGCGCTACACTGAGGGGAGCGGCTATCCCATCGACCGTGCCAACAGCAAAGCGGTGGCTTTTGCCTCGGGCGCTGCTGTCAATGTCTACGTCAATCTCAAGCTGCCAGGACAGCTCGGCGCCGTTCCGATGGAGGATTATGGAGCGGTTCAGAGTGAGATTGTGGAGGCCCTGCAGGGTGCTGTGGGGGCCGACGGCGAGCCCATCTTTCAACGCGTGCTCACCGGCCAGGAACTGTCGGCGCTCCATCTCGACTCACCGAACTCGGGAGACGTTTTCGCGCAGGCAGCCCGAGGATATACCCTCACAGACTGGCCGGGCAACCCCGATGTGCTCGAGCCAGCTCCCCATTACGGTGGACAAGGCTACGACTCGGCCTGGCCGGAGATGCGCGCCATTCTGCTGGCAGCGGGCTATGGTATTCGCTCCGGCGTGCAGCTACCGGCCGTACACCTGCTCGACGTGGTCCCGACGGTGGCTTCGCTGCTTGATGTGAAGCCCACTGACGCCGCCCAGGGCCGAGTGCTGCATGAAATGCTGCAATCACAGCCGTGAGCGAAATGCGCCAGCCTGGTTCCGGCCCAGGGGTTCCTGCACACTTGAACTGGCGTCGGAACCTCTATGTCATCTGGATCGCCGAGTTTGTGAGCATCGTGGGCTTCAGCTCGGCAATGCCCTTCCTGCCCTACTATGTGCAGGACCTGGGTGTCACAGGCCCTGGACAGGTTGAGCTCTGGTCTGGCCTGCTGCACTCGATGCATGCGCTCACGATGGGCATTATGGCACCGGTGTGGGGCTCGCTCGCCGACCGGATGGGGCACAAGGTGATGGTCGAACGGGCCATGTTCGGCGGGGCTTTGCTGCTGGGGGCTATGGCTTTCGTCAGCAACGTCCAGCAACTGCTGGTGCTGCGTACCCTGCAGGGCGCGGTCACCGGCACAGTGGTTGCTGCAACGGTGCTGGTCGCGGCAGGGACGCCGTTTGAGAACCGGGCTTCTGCGCTTGGCACGCTCCAGATGGGGATTTACCTCGGAGCGTCATTTGGTCCGACTGTCGGCGGGTTCATCGCCGATACGTGGGGATACCGTGGCTCGTTTCTGGTGACGGGCCTTTTGCTCGCCGTGGGTGGTGTCCTGGTGCTGGCGATGGTACAGGATGTGCGCGCAGAGGCCAGTGACGGCGAGCAGCACTCTTTCTGGCAGGGCATCCGTGTCGTGCTGCGATCCCGGGCTGTGCTTTCGGTGTTTGCGATGCGGCTCCTAGTGCGAGCATCGTACAGGGCGGTGGCTCCTATCGTGCCCCTGTTTGTACAAGCGCTCGCTACCGGGGAAGCGAGGCTCGCTTCGCTCGTGGGGCTGGTGACCAGCGCCAGCATGGCGACGAGCGCAGTGGGTTCGGTGCTTGCCGGACGGTTCACGCGGGGCTGGGGATTGAGGCGGGTCCTTATCACGTCACTGGCTGTGTCCGCCCTGTTCCACGGATTGCAGGCCGTATCGGTGGATGTTCGGCAACTTACGCTGTTCAGGGCAGTAGCGGGCTTTGCCATGGGCGGGATACTGACATCCCTGAGCGCGATGCTGGCCAGCTCGGCACCACAGGGGTACGAGGGTACCGTTTTTGGGCTGGGGAGCAGCGTGGTCTCAGCGGCCAACGCAATCGGTCCCATGTTGGGCAGCGCCGTTGCCGCTTCCCGGGGATTGCGGATGGCCTTTGTCCTGGCCGGCGCTGGATTCGCGTTATCCACAGCACTGCTGCTCGTCGTCCGGTCAAGCCGGCGGTGAGCAACAAGGTTTGGCTTGGCCGGCGGCCCCCTTTCTCTCGGCTGCCGCCGTGGTGCGCCCGGCGACCGTGCCTGTATCCGGCCCGACTGGGAAAGACGGTTGCCGACCCAGGCTGTGCACCAGGGAGGTTGTCGGGAGCGAGAGGACGGGCTATCGACTCAGTCCCGTGAACCCACTCGTTGAACGGGCCTGCCACACGTTCCAACGGAATCCGCTTTGACCTGCTTCGTCTTCTCGGGTACACTAGATGCTAATCCTGGTTTCTTCAGAGGCGCTGCGGATGTGTTACGGCAAGGTGCTGCGCGGATTCCTGTCA
>JBFEPU010000204.1:0-5381 GCA_041549915.1 Anaerolineae bacterium
CGGTAGATCTCGGCGAAATCCAGGCCGTATCCAATCACGAACTTGTTGGGGATATCAAAGCCGACATAGTCGAGCGCTATGTCGATCTCTCGGCGCGAGGGCTTGTTGAGGAGGGTGCAGATGCGCACGCTCCTTGGCCGCCTGGTCTTCAAGTTCTGCGTGATATAGTCCAAAGTGCGGCCGGTGTCTACAATGTCCTCCACGATCAGCACGTTGCGGCCCTCGATGTTAGTGTCCAGATCCTTGAGGATACGGACCACACCACTGGATTCCGTGCTGGCCCCGTAGCTTGAAATGGCCATAAAGTCGACCTCGTGAGGGACGGTGATCGCACGCATCAGGTCAGCAAGGAACGTGACCGCTCCCTTCAACACGCAGACCAGCAGCAGATCCTTGCCCTCATAGTCTCCTGAGATCTGCTGGCCCAGCTCTCGCGCCCTCTGTTGGATTTGCTTCTCGGTGATGAGGATCTCTCCCACATCTTCGTCCAGACTAGACATGACACTCTCCCCCCCCACGGGCACAACGCGCCCATCGTTGTGCTGCACCGTCAGTCGTCAGCAGCCCGCTGCCAGCCGCCCTTCCACCCTGCGTGTTGCACCGCTGTCACATCACTCGGCAGATCAGCCCCTTGAGATACTCCCCTTCGGGAAACGTGAGCAAGACCGGGTGATCAGTCGCTTGGGATAGTCTCTCCAGTACCTGGACATCTCGGCCGGCGTCTACGCTGGCGCCAAAGACGACCTTCTGGAACAAATCGGGTGACACCAAGCCAGAGCAGGACATGGTGCACAGCACACCCTCCGGTTGCAGCAGTTGCATCGATAGCATGTTGATGTCCTTGTATCCTCTGCACGCCGCCGGCACCTGCGCCTTGGAATAGGCAAACTTGGGCGGATCCAGGATAATCAGGTCGAACCTTCGTCCTGCCGTTCGATACTCGCGCAGCACGTCAAAAACGTCACCCACGATGTACTCGTCATTGCGGTCTGCAAGAGCGTTTTCGTGCATATTGCGCCGCGCCAGCGTGAGCGCCTCGGCAGACGTGTCGAGGTTTGTGATCTGCCCTGCTCCGGCCGAGGCGGCATACACGGCAAAACTGCCCGTGTAGGCAAAGGCGTTCAGCACTGTCCGTCCTTCACTGTAGCTCGCCAGCCGCTGGCGGTTGTCTCGCTGATCCAGGTAGAAGCCAGTCTTCTGCCCGCCCTTGATGTCCACCAAGAACGTGTGGCCGTTCTCCCGAATCCGCACCGGGTCGGAAGGCTCCCGGCCTCGCAAGAGGCCGGCCGTTGGAGAGAGCTTTTCCTTCCCCCGCACGTCCACATCGCTGCGCTCGTAGATGCCCAGCGGCTTCAGAAGCTCGAACAGGACGTCAATGATCTCCGTTTTGTGGCGCTCAACGCCCTGCGTCAGCGCCTGAACCACAAGGAATTGGCCATAGCGATCCACGATCAGGCCAGGCAGCAGGTCGGATTCGGCGTGGATCAGACGACAGGCGGTTGTATCCTCGCTGTCAAGCAGCTTCTGCCGATGGTGGATGGCTTTCTGCGTGCGCCGCAGCCAGAAGCTGCGGTCTATCTTCTCTCCTTCGTACCACGTGAGGAGGCGCACCGTGATCTGTGAGTGGCGGTTGATGTAGCCTCGGGCCAGAAAGTCGCGCTCGTGGCTCAGCACCTCCACGATATCGCCATTGTTCGGATTGCCTTCAATGCGCCCAATGGCGCCGGAGAAGATCCACGGGTGGTGGTTGAGGATCGGTTTCTCCTTGCCTGGTCGCAGGACGACCGTACCCATGACGGTTCACTCCCCGCTTTGCTTCTCAAAGGCCAGAGCGAGAACCTGCTGCGTCCTGTTGGTCACCTTGGCCCCTTCGTCAATGCGCCATCCCGCTATCCACAGGACGTGGCTGGGCGACACGAGCAACGGAATCCTGTCCCTCCAGGCGTACGGGATTTTGGCGTTGATCATGAAGCTGTGCACCGTCGTCGATTTTCCGCCCAAGCCCTGGGGGCGGAAGCGATCACCTGTTCGACGGGTTCGCAGTCGCAGCTCTTCGCCTGTCACTCGTAGGTCCAGGTAGGCCTGCCACGGGTCGGCTTGGCGCAGGGCTTGCTCGTCCAGTGCCTGCCGCTCCAGTACCTGCGCCGAAATCGACCAATCGGAGCCGGGCAGGGGAGTTTGGCCGGGGACGGGCAGCGGCAACTCAGTGTCTGCCATGAAGGGTAGGTCCGGTGGGGGTTCCACATACCCCACATTGCACACAATAAGCTTGTCATACCCAAGACGGGCTTCCAGCCCGCGCGGTAGGGTGGCGGTCATACCTGTGGTGCCTGCCTGCAATATTCCCAGCGCGTTCTCAACATGTACCCAGTTGATGTTGCGCAGCGAGCGCCGCAGCCGGTGAATTGCCTCACGCAGCGTGGAGCGCTGCAGGCTGAGCGCTAGAGCTCGCCAAGCGTGCAAGTCGAAAGCGATAGCCTCGGGGCACTCAGAAACGGTCACCTGTGCCCAGGCCTGACTGGCTTGCTCTCGCAGGTAGGCATAGTCGGCAGCGAAGATCGAAGCTGAGCGCAGGATCACTTCGCGGATGCGCGGATTAAAGGTCTCCAAGAAAGGTAGCAGTTCGTGGCGCAGCCTGTTGCGATGGTAGGTGGTGTCGAGATTGGATCGGTCGAAACGCGGCCGCAGTTTGTGCGTTGCGCAGTACGCTTCGATTGCAGAGCGCGGCGTCTCCAGCAGGGGTCTGATGAGCAGCAAGTCGACCCTATTCTGACCTACAGCCCTATCTTCCTCTCCCAGGCGCATTTCCTGCACTTTCGAGACGGGCTGCATGCCCCGCAGCCCGGCCAGACCAGCTCCTCGCAGCCAGTGCATCAGGATGGTCTCTACCTGGTCATCCGCATTGTGTCCTACTGCGACTCTCTGTGCACCAACCTGCCGGGCGGTCCGCGCCAGGAAGGCGTAGCGCGCCTGACGCGCCGCTTCCTCCACAGCCAGTCCCCTTTCTTCGGCCAGCGTCGCTACGTCTATTGATTCGACAGTTGCCGGCAGGGCCCATTCCTGTGCGAGCTGGGCCACGAATGCGGCGTCGGAATCCGCCTCAGCGCCGCGCAGACAGTGGTTCAGGTGGGCGATGTGCAGCGTCAGATCACACTCGTCGCGCAGGCGGAGCAGCAGGTGCAGAAGGCACAGCGAATCTGGCCCACCGGACACGCCCACGACCAGAGCGTCTCCGCTGCCGACCATCTGATAGCGCTGTATGGTCTTTTTCACCTGCTCCAGCAGTGGCATCTTCTCACGCGCACAGTCGCGCGAATGGCGACGACAGCAATGCGCTCTCCACCGCGACGGCGGCTCCCGTCATTCGACTGCGGTCCTGCTGCCTCCCGCCTCTGGCGACGGGCCGGTCTGCTCATCAATCCACTGCAGATAGTCGTCGGCGCCAGCTACAATGGGCAGGGCGATGATCTCTGGCACCGCGTAGCTGTGCAACTGCTTCACGCGGGCGGCCAGTCCCTCCAGCATGGAAGCGGCTGTCTTCACGATGAGCAGCACCTCCTGATCATGTTGAACCTGGCCCTGCCAGCGATACACCGATTCGATCGGCGAAACAGTGTTGACGCAGGCCGCCAGTCGCTCCTCCACCAGACTGCGCGCGATTCTCTGTCCCTCTTCGACCGAGCCTGCCGTAATCAGAACGACCAGGTGTGCTGGCATGCGCGCCTCCTATGGGGGCTATTGTATCGCAATACAGGGCAGAAGCCAACCCTATCACGACGCAGAACCCCGTTGGGTGGTACAGCCAACGGGGTGGTGAAGAGAGTTGTTTCGAGCACCTGCAATCGCCTGTGCGGTCGCGGTACTGTCGGTGTGTACAAGGGCTTGGCTGGCTCTGCGTTCGAATGCCACGCTAGTGGAGAACAGTGCATCCGCCTATCGCGCGCAGGCACGTGCACTGCGTGCGGGCGCTTTGCTAAGACAGTCGTGCCTGGGTGCGCGGAACTGAGCAGCTGCGCTCGTGTAGACCGCCCGCGTGCAGCTGCTGGCTGCTAGGTATGTTGCGGTGTGCAGCCTACATGCGCAGATAGGCGTGCGCGTAGATGACCTTGTTGTGCAGGATCTGGACCGTCTTCCACACATCGACCTGCTCCGGATCGCTCATGTCGACGTCGGACGGTTCCAGTTCTTCCATCAGCGCCGTCTTGTCGTAGAGCGTCACCAGCAGGTTGCCCAATCCGGTGCTCGTGTCGCGCTCCTCGACGATGCGGATGAACTCGTGGAGCTTTTCGTCCAGCGGATCGGCAATGGCCGAATCCAGCCCCGCAGCCAGCAGCATTACCAGGTAGGTGCGGTTGATCAGGCTGCGGTTCTCATGCGGCACGCTGTTGGAGACATTGGATAGACCGACAACCGTCATCGGTGGCGGGTCGGTCAGCTGCTTGAAGAAACGGACTGCGTTCAACGTCTCCGGCCCGTGCTCTTGCGTGCCGTTCACCGTCAGCACGAGCGGATCGAGGTACAGGTCTTCCATCGGGAGCCCCAGTTCCATGGCTTTGGGGATCAGTACCTCCATGGCCATCTCGACACGACCGTCAGCGGTGGTGGGAATGCCTGACTTGCCCATGGTCAGTGCGATGATCTTGGCGTTGTACTCAGCCGCCAGCGGCATGCCGGTGTTCAGTCGATCGGGGTCGGCGGAAGTGGAGTTGATCATCGCCTGGCGCTTTACCTTCTTCAGGCCCGTCTCGATCGCCGCCACGTTCGTGGTGTCCAGCGAGAGGGGTACGTCTGTCACTTCTTGCACGGCATCCACAATCCAGTCCATGACCTCCACGCCCCGGCGCTTCTGTGGCCCGATGTTCAAATCCAGCATATCCGCCCCGTGCTCCACCTGGAGCCGGGCCATCTTCTGGATGGTCTTGCCATCTCGGTCCTTGACGGCCGTTTTCACCGTTGGGGAGATGATGTGGATGTTCTCGCCAATGATTAGCATGTGTGCCTCCTTGTCTGATATCACCTTATTCGATACCGGCCTTGGTAGCGATTTCTACCACGGCTTTGTACACCGGTGCCTCTTCGCCGATCTCGAAGATCGGCCTTCCGATCATGTCAAACTCGGTGACGCTCTCATCGCTGGGCAGGGTGCCAATCAGCTCTAGCCCCAGTTCTTCGATCTTCTGCTGCATGATCGCAGGGATCTGGTGGTTGACGCGGTTGATCACCAGGTAGCTGTCCCGCACGCGGGTTCCCAACTCTTTCACCAGCTGGACGATATGCTCCGCTGCAGTGAGGCCGCGCATCGTCATGTCGGTGACGACGAACAGCTTATCCACGTGGCGTGTGGTCTGCCGGCTGATGTGCTCCATGCCCGCCTCGTTGTC
>JBFEPU010000205.1:0-5356 GCA_041549915.1 Anaerolineae bacterium
CTTGGAGGTGGAGGCAGCGACACGTGGCTTCCTGCGGAAGATCCTGGTGCCGGCCGGTGAGAAGGTGGCAGTGCTGACCGTGGCGGCCTTGATCACTTCTTCGCCGGACGAGCCCCTTGAAGGCTACGCAGGCGGTGAGTCGCAGAAGACAGACCGGGCAGATGCGGGCGTGGAAGCCCCAGTATCTGTAGGGCAGACAGCAGGTGTTGCCCCTTCGGCTGTGCCCAGGGATCGAATTGCCGCCTCGCCGAGGGCGCGCCGCTCCGCGCGCGAGCAGGGAGTTGAGCTGAGCGCGGTGCGGGGTACAGGGCCCGGCGGCCGTATCGTGGAGAAGGACGTGCTGGCGTACGTGGCGGCTGCTCCGAAAGCAACACCAACAGCCCTGAGGGTGGGGGAGAAGTTGGACGTAGACATCGCTGCGGTCAGCGGGTCCGGCGCCGGTGGGCGTGTCACAAGGGCTGATGTCGAGGCAGCTTCTCTTTGCGAACCCGTGAAGGAAGCGCCCAGGGTGGGTGCTGCTGAGGGCAAGGCCACGACTGTGCCACTCATTGGCGTGCGCGGCGTCATCGCCGAGCGGATGGTGGCCAGCGCGCACACCACTGCTCGCGTCACCCTGGTTAGCGAAGTGGACGCCACCGATCTGGTAGCGATACGCGAACGCCTGAAGGAGGCGGTGGCGGACCAGTGGGGCTTTGCGCCAGGCTACAACGACCTGCTCGGCCTGATCGTGGCCCGATCTCTGAGAGAGTTCCCCTACATGAACGCCCGCATCAGCGTGGATGGGCAGACGATAGAACAGCTTCCGTACATCAACCTGGGGATTGCCGTGGACACCGAGCGAGGCCTGCTGGTACCGGTCATTCGTCATGCGGACCGCTTGGGCTTGCGGGCCTTTGGGACACAGCTGCGATCCCTGGTGGGGCGGGCGCGTCAGGGGAAATCGCTGCCCGATGACCTGACTGCAGGCACTTTCACCATCACCAATCTTGGTGTGTACGACATCGACGCCTTCACTCCAATTATCAACTTGCCAGAGGCAGCGATTCTGGGTGTGGGGCGTATCCAACCGCGGGCCGTTCCCCATGGCGATGAGATTGTGGTTCGCCAAATGATGACCCTCAGCCTGGCTTTTGACCACCGCGTGGTGGACGGGGCTCCTGCCGCACGGTTCCTCAAGCGAATTAGGGAGTTCATCGAGGCGCCCTATCTGCTGCTCGGTTGAGCGTGCCAGGCGGCGAGTGGCAGTCACAGAATGTGAGCTGCCGACCACAATCCGAACGCTGAAGTGCACCGTGTGCCTCGAAGGCCTTCCCAGAGGGCTGGACGACTCCATAGACCGTGAAATCCCTCTGCCAGGAGAGGGTCATCTCCTGGTCACATCGCCTTGCTGAACACTCTCTTCCGACGGCGTTTGACAGCCTGGCAAAGAGCATCTATACTATGTCGAACCAACGAGAGAGTGGGACGTTCATGGACTGCCTGATATCCCCGTCTGGAGGCCATGATCCTGCCACAGAAGGAGGTTTCTGGACACAGGCTTAGAGCCGATGTGCGTTTTCGCCTAGCACATCTCCCTCACGTGCTATCCTGGTGAGCAAGCGTCTCCTTGCCTGGCAAGCCAGGCAAATCGAAGCGGCTTTCTTCAACATCGTTACTTCGGGCTTCTGGAACGCAAAGGCAACGTTGACTAGTGCGTCGCAGTAGGAGCACTGTTGTGTTGAAAGGAGGTGCTGCGGAGAGAATAGTCGCCAGCGCAGAACCAACAGATGATTACCAGAAAAGGAGGGGGAAATGTCTAAGAAACTTTCCCAGCTGCTAGCTCTGCTGGGCATCGCAAGTCTGCTATTGGCAGCGTGCCAACCGGCAGCTCCGACCCCAGTGCCGACCGAGGCACCTACCGAGTTACCAACCGTGGCGCCAACGGGTCCCACCGGCGTGATGGAGGTCTTCAGTTGGTGGACGGCGGGTGGAGAGGCCGAGGGGCTGGCGGCCATGCTGGAGGTGTTCGAGGCGCAGTACCCGGACGTGCAGGTCGTCAACGCCACCGTCGCCGGAGGGGCAGGCGTGGACGCCAGAGCCGTGCTGGCCACGCGCATACAGGGAGGCGACCCACCGGGGTCGTTCCAGGTGCATGCGGGCCACGAGCTGATCGACACCTACGTCGTTGCTGATCAGATGGAGCCGGTCACCTTCCTGTACGAGGAGGAAGGCTGGATGGATGCCTATCCTGCAGACCTGATCGACATCCTCTCGTACGAGGGGGAGATCTGGTCGGTGCCGGTCAACATCCACCGTGCGAATGTGATGTGGTACAACAAGGCGATCTTTGAGGACAACGACCTGCAGCCGCCGACCACGATGAGCGAGTTCTTCGACGTTGCCGCCACACTGAAGGCTGCTGGCATAACACCGCTGGCCTTGGGTGAGAGCTGGACGGTGGTCCATCTGTTCGAGACCGTGCTTCTGGGTTCGCTGGGAGCGGATGCCTATACGGGTCTGTGGACCGGTGAGACAGACTGGGGCAGTGCCGAAGTGACGACGGCTTTGAACAACTTTGACCGCATGTTGAACTATGTGAACGAGGACTATGCTGCGCTGTCGTGGGATCAGGCCACGCAACTGGTGATCGACGGCACAGCCGCGATGAACATCATGGGCGACTGGGCGGAGGGCTACTTCAAGTCGCAGGGCTGGACGCCGGGAGTGGAGTTCGGCTGGGCGCCGTCGCCGGGCAGTGTCGGGGCGTTCGATGCGCTGTCCGACAGCTTTGGTTTGCCTAAGGGTGCGGCCAACCGCGACGCGGCCATTGCCTGGCTGAGGGTGTGCGGCTCCAAGGAAGGGCAGGATGCCTTCAACCCGATCAAGGGCTCGATCCCGGCGCACACGGGTGCGGACCGCAGCCTGTACGACGAGTATCTGCAATCGGCCCTGGATGACTTTGCCAGCGACGCAATCGTGCCCAGCCTGATGCACGGTGCAGCGGCAGCGCCCAGTTGGCAACAGGACATCATAGACGCCGTCGCGCTCTTCCTCGGCACGCGTGATGTGACTGCCTTCCAGGGCGCACTTGTTGCGGCCGCAGGATAGCAGCCTGACCCTACCGAGTGGGGCGGCCTCGGGTCCCCAGAGACCGCCCCGCTCGCAGAGATGACTTCAACCATGAGAGCGCGCAAAGACCGTCTGCTCGCAATCCTCCTGATATCACCTTCGGTACTTGCGATAGCCGTTTTTGTCTACGGGTTCATCGCCTGGACAGCTCGAGCCTCGGTTTCTGCCTGGGAGGGCTTGCTGCCGGACTTTACATACGTGGGTCTCTCCAATTTCACGACGCTGTTGCACAATCCCCGTTTCCGCATTGACATACGAAACACGGCCATATTCACGCTTCTATTCCTCGCCGCCTGCCTGGCGATCGGGCTGCTGCTGGCGATTCTGCTGGACCAGCGTCTGCGAGGCGAAGGTCTGTTCCGCAGCATCTACCTCTTCCCGATGGCGATTTCTTTCATCGTCACCGGCGTTGTCTGGCGCTGGCTGCTCAATCCTGCCACCTCCGTCGAGCGCCTGAGCGGGCTCAACCTGCTGTTCCATCAGGCGAGTCTTGACTCTCTCATCTCCAAGTGGTATACGCATCCCACCCTCGGCATTGCAGCCCTTGTCATCCCAGCTACCTGGCAGATGTCGGGCTTTACTATGGCTCTGTACCTTGCTGGCCTGCGCAGCGTACCCGAGGAACTGCGGGAGGCTGCCCGGGTCGACGGGGCCGGCGAGTGGCAGATCTACCGCCACATCGTTCTGCCCATGCTCAAGGCTGTGACCTTGAGTGTCGTCATCATGCTGGGGCACATCTCCCTCAAGGTCTTTGACCTCGTCATGGCGATCACTCAGGAGGGAGGGCAGGGGTACTCGGCTGACGTGCCTGCGCTGAACATGTGGTACACGACCTTCCGAGCGCTGCGATTCGGGCGCGGCGCTGCCATCGCCATCATCATTCTCTTGAGCGTTGCTGTTCTGATAGTACCGTACCTGATCTACACATTGCGTACGGAGGTCGAGCAGTGAAGCGACCCGCTGCCCACTCCATCCTATACCTGCTGCTCTTTGCCGCGGCGATATTCTACCTGATCCCGGTCTACGTTCTCCTGGTCACGGGCTTCAAGAGCTTCCAAGAGGTTAACTTGGCGACGATGTGGGCTCTTCCCTCCCGCATTCACCTGGATAACTTTGCCGCCGCCTACGAGAAACTCTCGCCCAATCTGCGCAACAGCCTCACGGTCGCTCTGTCGGCTGGCATTCTGTCCTCGATCCTGGGGTCTCTAAACGGCTATGTCCTGTCCAAGTGGAGGTTTCGTGGATCCGACTTTCTGTTCACGGCTATGCTGTTTGGAATGTTCATTCCCTACCAGAGCATTCTCATCCCACTGGTGCGCTTTATGCAGACCATCCGCCTCTACGGTGGACTGTCGGGGCTGATTCTCACCCACATCATCTACGGCATCCCGATAACAACGTTGATCTTCCGCAACTACTACGCCTGCATCCCCACCGAGATGGTCGAAGCGGCACACATTGACGGTGCTGGCCTCCTGGGCATTTACCGACACGTGATGCTGCCCCTGGCCATCCCTGCTTTCGCAGTGGCCTTGATCTGGCAGTTCACGTCCGTCTGGAACGAGTTCCTGTTCGCTGTTACAATTACCGGTCCCACGCACTGGCCGGTTACCGTGGCCCTGCAGAATCTGGCTGGCAGCCAGATCGTGGAATGGAATGTACAGATGGCAGGGGCGTTCCTGGCCGCCCTGCCCACGCTCCTGGTCTATATCTTCCTGGGCCGCTTCTTCCTGCGCGGGTTGATGGCAGGGGCTCTCAAGGGATAAACCGCCCGTACAGACCTTCTGCGGGTGGAACAGTAGGGCAGGCTCGCCTGTGTTGTTCGATAGTCACCCTCCAGACTCGGAAGTCGAGTCTTCCTGGCACTGGGCCTCCCGCCAAGGTTGCCCCACGATTCTCACGTCTTCTCACTGCCCAGACATCCGCCTGATAGGGGCCATGCGGGCTTGTTCAGTCCGCAGCACCTTGCCGGACAGTGCCAAGGAGTCTTGCTCGCGTCACGTTGGCAAGTCGCAGCAGTTCATGGGGTAGGACAGGGTGTCTCCCACCAGAGGACCAGCTATCATCCGTGGGGCAGCGGGGAATCGAACCGTGCACCGTCTTGCTCCAGCAAGGCAACTCGCTGACACTACGGGAGTCCGCTGCATACGACGGCTCGGGAAAGAGGGACAGTTGTCGCAAACTCAGGGGATCAGCGTCTCAAAGCTTGACGTGTCGGCTGCCACGTCTGCCCCACTCTGGGAGTTGC
>JBFEPU010000206.1:0-5354 GCA_041549915.1 Anaerolineae bacterium
GCAGGATGGCTACCAGGACCATTTGGCGGCCATAGGGCCGAAAATAGCGGATGATCCGCCGCACCAGCTCTCTATCGCTGTAGCTTCGGTCGTAGGCCTCGGTGTCGAGGCCATCCAGGATAAATCCCATTGCTCTCCTTGAGGTTGGACTGCTATTCGTACCGCGCGAAGATGCGGCGGTACGCTTGAGAGCGCCGCATCAACTCTTCATGCCCGCCTTGATCTACCAGTTCACCCTGACGCAGCACTAGGATACGATCGGCCCAGCGGATCTGGCTCAGGCGGTGGGTGATCAGAAAGGTGGTGCGTTCGCTGCTGATGCGCCGCATGGCGCGCTGAATCAGATCCTCAGTCGCGCTATCGATGGCACTGGTGCTGTCGTCGAGGATCAGAATGCGTGGATGGGTCAGAAAGGCGCGGGCGATGGCAACGCGCTGCCGCTCGCCGCCGGAAAGGGTCACGCCCCGCTCCCCGAGTTCAGTGTCATAGCTCTCCGGAAGGTGGCCGATGAACCCGTCTGCCTGCGCCTCACGTGCGGCGTGCTCGATCTCCTCTTGACTGGCATCCACACGGCCAAAGGCGATGTTTTCGCCAACAGTGCGTGAAAACAGGAACACATCCTGTTCAATCGTTGAGATCTGTGAACGGAGCGCCTCGAGACTCCAGTCCCGAACGTCTACCCCGTCCACCAGCACCCGGCCGCTATCGACGTCAAAGATGCGATTGATCAGCCGGGTGAGCGTGGTCTTGCCCGATCCTGTCTGCCCTACGATGGCAATCGTCTCGCCCGGTTGCGCCCGGAAGCTCACATTCCTCAGTACCATCTTGCCGTTGTAGCCAAAGCTCACGTCCTCAAAGGCAACTTCGCCCCGGATGGGCCGGGCCACTCCCATCTTGTTCTCGTCCAGCTCAGTTTCGGTGTTGATCAGCTCCAGGATGCGGTCAGCCGATGCAATTCCCAGTTGCACCAGGTTGAAAGAGAAGATAGAGATAAAGGTGGGAAAGCGCAGCGCACCCATCAAGCCCATGAAGGTAACCACTTGACCCAGGCTGATCGCATCCGCGCGCCAGAGCCAGAAAGCATGCAGCAAAGCGCCAGCCCAGGCCACGCTAAAGACCAACAACGGCAAGTACCGCGCCTGGATCTCGCCCTGCCGCACGAAATAGTCCCGGTACTGCCGGGCGTCAGCAGAAAACTTGGACCATTCGTACCGTTCCTGAACGTTTGCTTTGACCACCTCTATCCCGGCAATGGCCTCGGCCAGCCCGGCGTTCATTTGACCAAACTGCTCGCGCATTTCGATACTGACCGGCTTGAGTTTCCGGTTGTAGTCAGCAACAGTGATCACTAGGAAGACGAGAAAGACGAGCGGCACAAGCAGAAGCTCAACCTTGAGGCGGGCGATCAGCGCCACCGGGACCACAGCAGCCGTAACCGAATCTGTGATCAGCATGACACCAGGGCTGAACATGAGGTTGAGCTGGCGCACATCGTTGGTGGCACGGGCCATGATATCTCCGATACGCTGCCGCCCGTGAAAGGTCTGGCTTTTCCCGAGGAGACTGATGTACAGCTCCTGCCGTGCGTCGCGCTCCAAGAACTGAGCGAGGAATTCCCAGGAGTAGTTGCGCAGCAGGCCTGTCACCCCCTGCCCAACGCCAGATCCTACAACCCCCAGTGTAAGGCCTAGCAAGGCAGCAGTTGTCCAGCCTGGCGTGGCAATCAGGTCAAAACCGCGCCCGACAAAGACCTGGATATAGCTGTAGAGCCCGTTGTTGGCGACCGTAGCAACCAGCGCCAACAGCGGCAGATAAGGATAGCGCATCAGGTGGGCGAGGATCCATCGCAGCGGCCCAGAGCGATTGTAGCGGTATTCATCTGTGACGGTGAACTCACGTTTCTCCACAGCCTTCTCCGGACGAGCGTGGATTACCCTTGCTTGCAGAGGTACGCCAAGAATCAGCAAGACATTTTACCAGGAAGGCCGCAGCCCCGCAAAGTGGAGTGCGGAGGCGATAGGGGCTCTCACGCAATCAAGCCTCTGCTAGACACAGGTGACTCTGGATGAGAATGCCTTGTCTCCGAAAGCAGCGATACGCTTCCTGGGTTCGGAAGTGGCCGAAGGACAAAGCTGAAGAGATCGCCTCTGAGCTTCTGGCGCGGGTGGGCATCCCAGAGCAGACCCACAAATACCCGGCTCAGCTATCTGGTGGACAGCAGCGGGTGGCCATCGCACGTGCCCTGGCCATGCAACCATAGATAATGCGTTTCGATAAGCCCACCAGTGCCCTCGACCCGGAGATGATCGAGGAAGTGCTGGAAGTTATGTGCGAACTGGCCCAGTCCGGCATGACGATGATCGTCCTCACCCACGAGATGGGCTTTGCCAAGGAAGTGGCCAATCGCATCTTCTTCTTCGACGAGGGCAAGATCATTGAGGAGCACACTCCGGAGGAGTTCTTCAACAACCCCCATCACGAGCGCACCAAGCTGTTCCTCAGCCAGATCCTAACCCACTGGCGAACACCCCTGCCACCTGTTCTGCCACTGCAGCAGGAAGTCTAGCACTGCCTGGCTCGGCCATTTGCCCACCTGCCTCGCGCCACGGAAAGCCTACTGATCCTGGCGGATCGCTTTCTGCCGTTGCAGGTACTCGTGCACTGTCAAGACCAGCGTGGCATGGCTCCAGGTCAGCGGACTGACCGAGAGCGGCTCGTTGGTGTAGGGATGCACCTGCTCCGCCATGACGCCGCTGGGCAGTGCATGTTCGGCCGTCCAAATCAGTATCTTCAATGCCGGTTCCAAGTCAGCCATGGTCTTGGCAATGGCGATGTACCACTGCGCCAGCCACAGCGTGCAGATGAACCACGGATTGCCAGGCACGTTCTCGATATCCTGACTGACTTGGTGATAGCGGTCGTTCTCATAGCGGGCCACGCCGCCCACGTTCGTTTTCACCCACAACCGGTCGCGCACCGCCTCCATGGTCGCCACAACGCGCGGCTCATCGGCGGGGTACATGCCAAAGTACCAAAGCCCGATCAGCGAGGCGTCCACACGTGGATCTGCCCGCCAGTTGCCATCGTCTTGACGGTCGATCATACACGAGAAGCAATGCTGGCGCCGCACCCACAAGTGTGCGTCAGCAGCCAATGTGATCTCCTCCATCGCCTTCCGATACGCAGCCGCCAGCTCACGCTCACCAAAAGCTTCGCTAAAGTTGGCCGCAGCGTCCAGGCCCGCGCAGGTAGCACCTATTGTCCAGGCCAGCACCCCCCGCCGCTCTTCCCATAGGTCCCAAGACGGCAGCGGCAGGCTACTGTCCTTGTCCCGGTAGTCGACCATCCAGTTCGCGGCACGGACAATCAGACTTCGATAGAGCGGCTTGATGAACTCCACGTCGCGAAAGCGCTGAAAGTGCCGCCACAACGCCCACAGCACCAGTGCCGTTTCGTCCTCCTGCACTGGCAGCTCCTTGCGTCCGTCGCGGTACCAGCCGTGCCACGAAGACGCCAGTGAGCCGTCGGGATTGTACTTGTGCAGCAGATACCCTTCATGAGTGATAGCGCGGTCGCAAAAGTTGAAGAAGCGACGTGTCACTGCAGAGTGACCGGCCTCGATCAGAGCAGCCGCAACCAGGGCGCCATCACGGGGCCACATATAGGAGTAGGTGTCGCGAGCGAAGCGCGTGATGTCCCAATCATTGGCGGCAATGATGGCCCCCTGGTTGTCAATCTGAGTGCGCAACACAAGCAAGCTGCGGCGATACAGGTGGGACACCTCATGGGGCAGAGTGGCAAACTCCTCGTCCCCAGCCTTGGCCCAAAGCAGCCAGTAGGAGTGGGTGCGTTCGAGAAAGGCCGAAGGCTTCCGTGCGCGCACCATGTCTCCAAGACGAGCCACTTCGTCATAGTCCATGCCCGCTGCGATCCAATACCAGACGGTTGCATCACTCCGTGGGGCCACTACGAGCTGGAGCGCCATGGCAGAATCCACGCTGCCCTGTGCCACAGGGTTGCCGGAGAGTTCGCCGTCCTCAGCATCGCGCCAGGTGCCTACTTTGCACCCTTGTTCCTTGTTACCGACTGCCCACTGATCTGCGCCGAAACTCCATTCCTCGCCAACTTCTTTTGCAGCGTCAATCAGGAACCAGCGCTTCCCCTTGTAATGGATCACGGCACCGCGCGTCGGCTCATAGTAGGCTGAATCGCCCACCTCGTGACCGCTGATGTGAAGGTCCTGCGCGAAGAAGAGCCGAAGCTCGCGCTCACGATCAGCTACATTCTGCACCACCACCTTGCGCACATACAAGTCTTCGTGGAAATCCACGCCGTCATTGCACACCAACTTCACTTTCAGATTGGCATGCTCCAGCTTGACCTCGGTGACCAGCGTATCATGTGCATAGTCCAGACTGCGCTGCCAGTTGGCGTCGCTTACCCAGCTGAACTCGCCATCGACCCAGACGCCAAGGCGACATGGGTGACCGACAGTGTGGTTCTCCTGGCCCACATGGGGCCAATAGAGGTCACGCAGATCATAGTTCGAATCAAAGTTGACCAACAGTGAACCGTTGCCCACCGGTATATCGCGTGGCACCGGACACACCTCCCATAGCTTCTACAGTACGGCTTACGGGCTTGCACTGGCCAAGCCCAGTTGAACCTGTCGGCGTCTCCCTGCCCTTGGCGATTCTAGCACAGGCACTGGCACGGGACAAAAGGCTCATGCACTCAGGGTGGTCAAGAAGCCTGGCTTGAGGAGGCCCGTCAGGCCAGGCCTAGCCCGCCACAGTCCACCCGGAGGCCCATTTCGCGTCAAGCTTGCTGGTCGTCATCTTGTGAAGTAGAATAGGTCTTCCATGTGGGCCCGATGCAGCCCCCATTGTAGGAACAACAATGGCCAGAATACATAGACAACCGACACAGGATGCGTGGCCGCTGCGGGTGGGCCGTCTGGCGACGGCCGTCCTGGCGGCCTCCCTTGCCCTCTCCAGCTTCGTGTGGCCCAACGCATCTGTCAGCCAAGCCGACTTGACAACTGCGGAGCAGCTCAAGGCGGACTATGCGAGGAGAAGGGCCAAGCTCATCGAAGCGCTGCTCGTTGATCCAGGCGGCAACCTGTGGCACTCTGCTTCCAAGGGCCTGACAGCGATCTACCAGGACGCCGATCCCTCCCTACAGGCATTGATCAACCTCGACCAAGCGGCGGGGGCAGATCCCAAGTGTGAGGAATGCTGCACTCCGCCCAGTGCGAGCCAATGCGGTTATGGGGCTGGCTATTGGTCCTTGCCGCTGTTGATTAGAGCCTACTACATGTTCCATGCGGGTTCAGATTTCGAGGGCGGCCAGTA
>JBFEPU010000207.1:0-5339 GCA_041549915.1 Anaerolineae bacterium
ACTGGGGCTCGAAGGTCCCATCGATCAAGGTGATCGCCCAATCTCTGAACATCGGGCTTGATTCCATCGCTCTTGTAGACGACCAAGCCTTCGAAAGAGACGAGGTGCGCTTTTCGCTGCCGCAAGTGCTGTGCTTTGACCCTGGTGATATCGATGAGTTGCCTGACCTGCCTGAGATGACGCCTCGCTTCATTACCGCAGATTCCAGGCTGCGAAGAAAGATGTACCAGTCCGACATGGTGCGACGTGAGGCGGAGCAAAACTTCAGCGGCCACGCGGAAACGTTTCTGGCTTCACTGGGGATGGTTCTCACCATTTTCCAGGCTGGGGAGGTAGACCTGCAGAGGGCTGAAGAACTGACCACACGGACCAATCAGCTGAATTCAACCGGCTACACGTACTCCTACCAGGAGCTCTCTCGGTTCGCTCAGTCTGACCGGCACAGATTGCTCATGGCGCGTTTGGAGGACACGTACGGCACCTATGGCCACATTGGCCTGGCACTCATCGAATGTCGCACCGATGTCTGGGTCATCAAGCTCCTGCTGACTTCGTGCCGCGTCATGTCCAGGGGGGTGGGAGCGATTCTGTTAAGCCATGTCATGCAGCAGGCCAAGAGACACAACGTGCGTCTGCGAGCTGAGTTTGTCCCCACGGGTCGCAATCGTCTGATGAACATCGCCTATCGGTTTGCCGGCTTTCGCGAGGCTGAGCAAATTGGTGATCTTGTCGTCTTCGAGAGCGATTTGACAGATGTACAACCCTTCCCGGAGTATGTGCAGGTACGGGTCATGGGTGGGACGTCGTGACACTTTCGGTTGGGTCTGATTCCGGTGAAGCGTGGGGACGTGGCTTGACTGCGATGTTTCTTGCGCACAGGAAGCCGTTTGGATCTCGGGGCAGTCAAAAAGGATAGCGAATGGTGGCCAGAGTTGTGCTGTTTGGTACTGGTTCAGTGGCGAGGGTTGCCTATGTCGCTCTTGTCCATGATTCTCCGTACGAGGTAGCGGCGTTTACCGAGGACAGGGAATGCGTGGCAGACGAGGCGCTCTTCGGCCTGCCGGTGGTTCCGTTTGCCGAGGTCGCAACGCTGTATCCGCCAGCAAAGCACAAGATGTTCGTCGCCATTGGCTACGAGAGGTTGAACCGAACGCGAGCTGAGAGGTGTGTGCAGGCAAAAGAGATGGGTTACCAGCTGATAACCTACATCAGTTCCAAAGCCGCTGTATGGCCTGATTTGGTCATCGGCGAGAACTGCATGGTCGGCCCCAACGCGGTGATTCAACCCTTCGTTGAGATTGGGAATGATGTGTTCATCAGAGGGGGCAGCTTTGTCGGGCACAATGCAATCCTCAAGGACCACTGTTTCCTCGCCGGCGGTGTCGTTGTGTTAGGCCATGCCGTCGTGGAACCGTATTGCCTTCTGGGGGCCAATTCGACAGTGAGGAATAACGTGACCATTGGCAGCGAGTGCGTCATCGGCGCAGGTGCCGTCATACTCCAGGATACCCAGGAGAGGCAGGTGTACGTGAGCAGATCCGCCGACCTGCTGCCAGTGCCCAGCGATCAACTCAACCTCCGCTGAAGGCGTGAGACAGAAGATGAGTTCAGGAGCTAGCAAGAGCAAATCCTCCATCCCAGCACGCTCAGTTCAGATCCCCATGTCGCGGCCGGACATCGGCGACGCCGAAATCGAACTGATCAATCAGGTGTTGCGCACGCCCTTCCTGAGCATAGGGCCCATGATCGAGCGTTTTGAGCACGACATGGCGCACTATGTCGGCGCGTCGCATGCCGTGGGTGTCAGCAGTGGCACTGCGGGCCTGCATCTCTGCGTGCGAGCCGCGGGAATAGGCGAGGGCGACGAGGTGATCACTACGCCGTTCAGCTTCGTGGCGTCGGCCAACTGCGTGCTCTACGAGCGCGCCCTCCCGGTGTTTGTCGACATTGAGCCGCATACGCTGAACATCGACCCGCAGCGTGTGGAGGCTGTCATCACGTCACGCACTCGTGCCATCCTGCCCGTGCACACATTTGGTCAGCCCGCAGACATGGACACTGTTGTGGAGATCGCGCGGCGACATGACCTGTGCGTGATCGAAGACGCCTGCGAAGCCGTCGGCGCGGAGTACAAGGGGCGCAAAGCTGGGGTGCTGGGCGACGCCGGCGTATTCGCGTTCTATCCCAACAAGCAGATGACCACAGGCGAGGGCGGCATCATCGTTACCGATCGCCAGGACTGGGACCCTCTGTTCCGCAGCCTGCGCAACCAGGGGCGGGATGTCTTTGATGCTTGGCTGAACCATACCAGACTGGGGTACAATTACCGTCTTGACGAGATGAGTGCGGCGTTGGGAGTGGCGCAACTGTCGCGCATCGACGAGCTGCTGGCCAAACGTGAGCGGGTGGCTCATATGTACAATGAGCGACTCTCGCGCATTGAAGGGGTGAAGCTGCCTTTCATTGCGCCAACTACGACGCGCATGAGCTGGTTCGTCTACGTTATTCAGCTGGGACCAGAGATCAGTCGTGATCAGGTGATGGGCGAGCTGGGCAAGCGCGGAATCCCGTCGCGTCCCTATTTCACTCCCATTCACCTTCAGCCTTTCTACCGAACGAGCTTCGGCTACCGCGAAGGAGATTTCCCGGTCACCGAACGAGTGGCCGAGTCAGTACTGGCCTTGCCCTTTCACGGCAACTTGGTTGAAGAAGAACTCGATTATGTGTGCGACAATCTGGCGGATATCGTCGCCCATGGATGAGGACGAACCGCCGCTGGGTTCTCTCCCGTCCTGCTAGGGGAAGCTCGACAGAGGAGTAGTGTCAGAGTGCTCAAGAAAATGGAGCGCGTCGCAAGCAAGTATGGCGTCCCTGTTCTGCTGGATGCGCTCAGCGTAGTTCTTGCCTTTTACCTGGCACTGGCTCTGCGATTTGCGGGTCAGGCGCCGTTAAAGTATCTGTTGCAGTTCAGGCAATCGATTCTGGTCATAGCCGGCCTGTATCTGCTGTTCAACGGGCTCTTTGGACTGTATGACCGAATCTGGCTCTATGCGAGCACGGACGAGATTGTGTCCATCATCGAGTCCGTTGTGATTGGTACGCTGTTGATTGCGGCGGTGGACCTCCTGTGGCCGGGCGAGCGCCCCCTGCCACTGAGTGTGGTGCTGGCTGGCGGTTTTTTCGTCCTTGCGGGCTTTGTCTTGATCAGGTATCGCGCCCGACTGGTCAGGGGCTTCCTCAGAACGTGGGAATCTCGGGCCTCAGACGCTGCAGCCTCGGGCACGCGCGTACTGGTTGTTGGCGCTGGGGAAGCCGGGCAGCTGCTGGCGTGGCGCCTGCGGAACCGGCCCGAGGGTCTGCCATATCACATCGTTGGCTTTGTTGATGATGATCCCCATAAGCAGGGTATGCTGATACACGGTGTTAGGGTGCTGGGAGATCGTCACCTTATCCCCGAGATCACCCAACAGGAGCATGTGCAGCTTATCATCATTGCGATTCATACGATTACGGGCCAGAACTTTCGCGATATCTTGGCCATCTGTGGCAGCACGTCGGCTCGCATCAAGACCCTTCCTGACGTGTTCGAAAGGCTGCAGAGCTTAAGCGACGACTCTCTGCTGCGGGACATCACCATTGAGGATCTCGTGGGGCGTGAACTGGTGTCCATAGACCACCAGCAGTGCCAAGCACTGTTCACCGACAAAGTGGTACTGGTTACCGGCGCTGCTGGATCCATCGGCGCCGGCCTGTGCCAGCAGATCGTGCAGCTCGAGCCCCGGCTGCTGGTGATGCTGGATAACAACGAGACTGGCCTATTCCAACTGGAGGTCCAACTTCGAAGCGAACTGCAGGCGTCGGGAATGGCCGCCAAGGTGGCGACAACGCGCTACCTCGTTGCGGACGTCACCAGGCACCACAGGATGGAAAGCATCTTCAACGTCCATCGCCCACAGATTGTGCTGCATGCCGCTGCCTACAAGCATGTGCCTCTGATGGAAGCGAGCCCCGAGGAGGCGATCCGCGTAAACATCGGTGGCACGCTGACTCTGCTCGAGTTGGCGGCTGCGTATGGCGTCGAGCGCTTTGTGTTTGTCTCGACGGACAAGGCGGTTGAACCCCTGTCTGTTATGGGAGCCACCAAGCGTGTGGGTGAGATGCTGATCTCCAGCTCACCGCAGAATGGCGGCATGATTGCCACTGCGGTTCGGTTTGGCAATGTGCTTGGCAGCCGCGGCAGTGTGGTGCCCACTTTTGAGCAGCAGATAGCGATGGGCGGACCGGTCACTGTCACACATCCCGATGCGACGCGCTTTTTCATGAGCCTTGATGAGGCAGCCAGGCTGATCCTTCAGGCGGCCAGCATGGCAGAGGGCGGAGAGGTGTTCATACCCGACATCGGTCAACAGATCAAGATCGCCGACCTGGCACACAAGATGATCCGTCTGCGTGGGCTCAGAGTCGGTGAGGACATCTCCATCATCTACACGGGCTTGCGGCCAGGAGAGAAGCTTCGAGAAAGCTTGGTGGCGAGTTGGGAGCACAAGCGCTCCACGTCTCATACCGCAATCTCCTATGTCTGCAGCCACAACCAGGAGAGTGACAAGGCGTTGAATGCGGCGGTCAGAGAGCTACTGGATCTGCTTGAGCAGGGTGTGCCAGGCACCAGGCTGAGAGACGCGCTGTTTGCCATCGTGGCCGAATCTCAACGGCAAGTGGCTGGCGAGACCTCTACCCCCGCCCTTTAGACGCCGCGGGTTACAGTCTGGAGAAAGTCGGCAAAGTGCAGCAACTGGTCACCTGGGTGAACTTCGCCAAGAGCATACCCTGGATTGCGGGGCTCGCCGTCATCCTGGCCAGCCTCAGCGCTGCGGGATGGCTCGCCGCACGCCGCGGGACACCCCTGCGCGCCATCATTGCCAGCTCGGCGATGCAGGGCGGGCTGAGTCTGGGCCTGGCACTGGTGAGCGCTGGTCTCTTGTTCAGTGCGCGCTCAATCTGGGAGTATGGGTTGTGGCTCGCATTCTTGCTCTGGTTCGCAGCGCGGACGGTTCTCGCCGTGCAGAGCCGCTACGGCAGCGTGGCTGTAGAAGGCCAGCCGCTGCCAATTGCGTCACGCCGCAACGCGAGCGACTCGGCTGTCCTCTTGAGACGGGCAGCGCGTTGGCTGGCGAGTATCGAACCCTGGCTGGTGCTGGCACTGACGCCCTTTCTGATGTTCCCGAACCGTGTTACGCCCCTCCTTGTGCCTTTGCTCGCAATGCCATGGCTCGGACGCAGGTTCACACAAGGGCATTTCACCGCTCGCACAGCCATGGACGCATCCATACTCGTCCTTG
>JBFEPU010000208.1:0-5322 GCA_041549915.1 Anaerolineae bacterium
CTTTGGCATTGGGGGCTTTGCTTCCCAGTTTGCAGCTCGAGATGGTCCGCGTATACAATACGATCAATAACAAACAGGGTGGGCGCCGACCGAGCGTCTTTTACCAGCTCACCGCCGTATGATGCAGCAGTCTCGCGGCCATGCGGTGGAGAAAGTTGAGTTTGGCTCTGCGGTGCCTTCCCCAAGATGCCCCGGATGACTACGTAGCCTACACTCCACGTCGCATCTGCCTTGTTTCAGCCGCCCTGGAACCAAAGGCATCACCGGCCGTTGGCTCTGCCGTCTCACGACGGCAGGTCAAGCCCAAGCAGCAGCTGAGGTCAGCAATCCAGAGATCATGTCCAGCCGCCCGTGGGAAGGGGGACAGGGATGTCTCAAGGAACTTTGTTCACGCTGACAGGAGTGATCAACTTTCTGTCCCTGGTCGTCTCACTGTGGTTGGGCTTTTACATTGTCACCCGCAGTCCCCGCAGCAAGATATCTTGGCTGGCCAGTGCCACCCTCTGGTCCCTGTCGGGCTACTTTTTGAATCACCTGACAGCCATGCAGGGCCCCTCAGTGAGAAGTAGCGTCCCTTGGTGGTGGGGTTGGAGTGTTGCGTTCGTGGTGCCCTTTTGTTTCCATCTGAGCGTTTCCCTCCTGCCAGAGAGGACAGCCACGAAGCAACGTCCGCTGGTGGTCCTTATCTACTTCCTCACCTTGAGCTTTGTGGCGATGGAGGTCTTCACCCCCTGGATCTTCTCTGGAGCGACCGCGGAACCATCCATCTACAGCAGCGCTCAGCGCCCCGGACCACTGTATCCATTCTTTGCGCTCTATGCGGTGGCGGTGCCTGCCTTGTCCGTGTACAACCTCCGCCTGGGTGGGAGGCAGGCCAGGAGCCCTGTCATCCGCAAGCAGTTCGCGATTCTCCAGTGGGCCGCTTTGTTGGCGGTTTTCGGCGCAGTCTATAACGCTCTGACGGTCTGGTTCATGCTCGGGACCCCCACGTTGATAAGCAGCCTGAGCTTGGGTGCCGGAGTCGTCCTGCTCGGCTATGCAGTTGCTCGCTACAATGCCCTGATCGAAGGGCGGGCCATTGGCCTTGACTTTGTCTACACCTCCGTGGCGATGGTCCTGGTCATTGGCGCCTATTTGCTTGCTGCCTTTGTGTCTGACCTGATCTTTGGCGTCCCTTTGATTGCCTTCGTTTTCATCATCATGCTGGCGATTGCGTCGCACTCGCTCTACGACTGGGCGCGCACTTTCCTGGACCGACTGTTCTATCGCCGACAGTACCGTGAGCTGAGGTCGAACCTACGAGAATTCGTCCGTGGGGTCACTCCAGACCACGACATCCAAGAGAGCTTGCCGGCCATCCTTCAGACTCTGTGTCAGTCGCTGGATGCGACCAAGGGCTTTGTTGCCTTGCGCGAAGGGAAAGGATTCGTGGTCGTCGCCAGCTGGCAGACCACTCCTGGGGAGCAGTCTATCCCTACGGAGGCACTTCTTGCCGATGAAATCGCCTTGCTGTCATCCCCGGCACAAGACTCAGGGCTCGCCGGCATGGCCTTGATTGTGCCCTTGTACGCAGGTGGTGAGCAGATGGGGGCAATCGTGCTGGGGCAGAGGGCAACAGGAGTCCAGTACAGGGAAGAGGACCTCGATTTGCTGGAGGACTGCGCCGATACCGTCGCCTCCGTGGTACAGACCATGCATCTCCAGGAGCGGAACGTAGAGCAGATCGACGCCCTTCTCAAGCAGGTTCGACAGCAAGAGCAGGAGCTACGAGCCGGGATGAGAGAAGCGCTGGTGGCGGAGGCAAGACCGCCAGTCCTCGAGGTGCACAGCGAGAGGGAGGCCATCTCGTTGGTGGAGGATGCCCTGAGACATCTGTACGACTATCCGTATCTAGGCGAACATATCCTGGCGCGGCTTCGTGTCGTGGAGTTATCTGTTGACGTCCAGGAAGGTACCTTCGTTACACACCTCGATCGAGGCCAGGCCCTGCAGGAGGCCCTGGTGGCTGCCATCGAGAAGCTGAAGCCACCCGGCCCACAGCTTTCCCTACCTGCTCGGGAGTGGCGCCAATACATCATCTTGCACGACGCCTACGTGCTGGGGGAGCTGAACCGCGACATCATGGCCAGACTGTACATCGGCGAGGGGACCTTCAACCGCGCCCGCCGCCGGGCCGTGCGAGGGGTGGCCAGAGCACTCGGAGAGATGGAGAGGCAGGCCCAGCGAAAGAGCCCAATGTAGCGCTTCGATTGGCAGTTTCTGGCAGCTTTTGCTCTTGTAATGGCAGTCCCTTTGTGGTTCAGTAGGAACGCAAAGGGATTCTGTTACGAAAGGAGTGTCCAATGGCGATGCAAGAGTTGATGCTAGGCAGAATCGAAGAGTGGGTGGAGGAGGGGCTGATCTCTGCCAAGCAGGCTGAGGTACTCAGGCGGAGGGAGGCAAAGGCGGCGCCAACGATGCCAGCCCGCCGGGTGAAGGCCGACGAAATCCTGGTCTACCTCGGCAGCCTGGTCGTCTTTCTGGCGATGGCCTTTTTGGTGGGGCAGAACTGGAGAGCGCTAGGGAGCGCAGGCAGGGTACTCTCGGTGCTCGCTCCCACGGTTGCCATGCTGGTCTTGGGCTGGCGGCTGCGCGGCTCGGAGACGGCGCAGTTGAGGCGGGGCGCGCAAGCGCTGTGGCTGGCAGCCTGTCTGCTGAGTGTGCTCTTCTTTGCGGTGACCTTCTACGAGCTGGGCCTCATCGATTGGTCTGGGCGGGATACTAGCGATCCGCTGGTGGTGGTGAGCTGCCTGTTGGCGACGGGTGTGGCCGGAGCTGCCTTCGCCCTGCTGCCCAGCGTCGCTCAGAGCATCGCTTTGCATGTCTGTGGCAGTGCTGTGCTAGTCACCTTCCTCGAATGGTTGGACCGATCTCTTCGGCCCCTCAGCCTTTTCTATGACAGTCTGTTGGTCCTGGTGATCGGCCTGCTGGCGGGCGGCCTGTGGCTTGGGCTCTCGGAGTGGCTGCGGGTGAGGGCGGAAAAGGGCCTGGTGAGGGTATCCCGCATCTTCGGAGCCTTGACCATCCTGGGGTTCACCTTGGTCGTGGCTACAGGATACCCTCTGCCACGTCCTTTCGGGCTGCGGGATACCCTCTGGCAGAAGACGCTGCTGGAGGGTGTTGCCTTTCTGGCCAGCATCGCTTTCATTGCCGCCAGCGTAAAACGGCAGTCACAAGTCTTCCTCTACAGTGGAGCCGGGTTCCTCTTCTTGCTAACCATCTACGTGAACTTTGAGCATTTCGCCGACAGGATTGGGATGCCTATCGCGCTGCTCATCAGCGGGGCGCTGCTCATCGGCTTGGGCCTGGGAACAGGGCGCTTGAGCAGGCGCATACGACCTGCCCAGTAGGGCCGCGGCTGTAGCGTCGTTTCCTCAATCCGGCAGCCACTCGGCCCAGAACGGCAGAGAAAGGGGGATGGAATGATCACAAGAAAGCCCCTCGTCGCCTGCGTCGTGGGCATGGATGGCTGTGGCAAGAGTTCCACCTTTCGCGGTGCCGTCAAGGCACTGGCCAAGACCATCCGGGTGGTGGGCATCGGTGAACTGGTGTGGAGCGGTGGGCCAGGAGAGCCACTCCAGCAGCGCACCGATATCCCCCTATCACGCTCAGCTCACATCATCGGACGGGTCGCCAAGAACCTCCGCTGGCGCCGCCTCTACAAGAACCTCAAGTTCGTGGAGCTCGCCGAGCGGGCACGCATTCGTGACTATGTCAGCGCACATGATCCACCCGACGCCATCCTCACTGACGGTCTGCCTCTGATCAACACTGCGGCCTGGTCCGTGGCCCATTTCTACAAAGAAGAGCTGGTGGATGATGAAGAGCTCTACGAGGCGCTTTGCTATCTGGCAGGTGAGGAGACAATTCCACTCGCTGAGCTGCCCCGCTACATGCGCCGCGCGTGGCAGGTGGCGCTGGTCAACCTGCTCCGACTGTGCCGCTTCAAGCCCCCGGATATGGTCTTCCTCTTGGATCTCGACCCCGCCGTGGCCATAGCGCGCATCCGCGCCCGTGGCAAGGCCCTCCAGAAACACGAGACCGAGGCCTTCCTCGGTGAGTTGGGGCAGGGCTACGTACGAGTCTGCGAACTCTACCAAGCGCGACGTGGCATCGCGCTGACCACGATTCGCGGTGACCAGGTATGTCTGGAGGAGGCGGTGCAGATCGTGGCCGATGACGTGCTGGAGCACTTGCAGATCAAGCCTGGCGCTGCACCCAGCGACTTACCATCGCCGGACACCATCGAAGTGGTCGCCACGACCATGTCTGGGTCGGTCCAGGACCAGCGCAAGGTGCAGCAGATCGGGCCGGAGTTTCGGCGTCTGACGTCACGGCCGGTGCGCGTGCACAAAGCCGATAGCCATGAGCAGGCGCGGGCAATCACGCACGATGTCGTGGCGGGCGGGGCTCGCACGATTGTGTCGGCAGGCGGTGCTGGCACGTTCAATGCAGTGCTGGAGGGCGCCCACCTGAATGGCAGCGTGCCCACAGACCTGCGTCTGGCTTTCCTGCGCAAGGGCTCCGCCGACCTGATCGGCAAGGCGCTCGGTATCCCCGACCAGCTCCCCGCAGCGGTGCAAGCCATCCTGCGGGGCATCGAGGCCGGCCACTTTGTTCCGGCTGACATCCTCTCCGTGCAAGCGACCGAGCCGGATGGCCGGGTGCAGTGGGGGCACCTGGTGGGCTTTGGCGGTGTGGGGCTGTTTGGTGAGGTGCCTCGTTTCACCGAGAGCCGCCTAATCAAGGTCTACAAGGGCGTCCTGGGGTCGCTGCTGGGCGACCAGGGTCCCTTCTACGTTGGTTTGGCCCTGGCCGCGGGGTGGTGGCAGCTGCAGCGGCTGTTCGGCCGCGTGCCTCCCATGTCCCTGATGCTGGACGATTGCCAGATTCCCGCCCAGACCTGGGGTGCTGTGCTGGTGCTGAACGGGGACCTGGGTGCCGAGTTCCCCCTGGGCCAGGGGCTGCCCCTGGGAAGCGGGTCCTTCCGCGTCATCGCGCTGCGCTACAGGGGACTCCGCCAGGCGCTGCGGCAACTCAAGGCAGCGCAGCGCGGCACCATCCTTGAGGCGCCCGAGAGCCACGATGCTGTGGTGAGGACCGTTGGCAGCCTCACTGTGCGCCCTACGCAGGCACGACCCTACATGGTCAACGTGGACGGGCTAGGCATGCTCACGCGTGGGGAGGTGAAGATATCGGTGTCTGGCCAGGTGCGGCTCGTTAACGGCCGGGCCGTCCACAGCGGCGTAGGGGAAGGATAGCGCCCTTATGGAGAACGTGGGC
>JBFEPU010000209.1:0-5321 GCA_041549915.1 Anaerolineae bacterium
CCAGGAGCCCGCTAATCTCGTCTGCAAGCTTGGGCAGGACAAACAGCACGAAATTGACCGCTGCGTGACAGGCAATGCTTGCGGTCAGCCCATGCCGCTGATACAGATAGCCATACAGCAGCCCCAGCAAGCCCATGCCCAGTACGACCGCAGCGACCACAAATGGGAACACGCCCACCGTACCGACAACGTACAACCCCTGGGCCAGACCGAAAAGCAGCGCTCCATCGAACAAGCGCCGCTCACGCTGAACCACGGCACGGAAGAAACTCTCCTCCAGAATGGGCACCAGGAACACGGCACGCTCCAGCAGCACCTGCCACTCCTCCACGCCGTAGAGCCGTGCAGCGGTGCCAAGGAAGAAATCTTTGGCAAACAGGTAAAAGGGCAGCATCACGATGGCACCAACCAACGCGCCCCGCGACAGGTTCAACAGGCTGTAGCTCCCCTTTAGACGTCCAGTTTCAGCATACAGTAGGACAATACCCAGCAGGATCAGCCACAGCAGTGTGAGTCGCAGATGGTGTTCCAGCCGAAACGTGGCAACGCCAACACCGAAAAGCAATAGGAAGCCTAGGTAGGGATTCAGGACCCAGCCACCGAGCAAAGTGCGCACTGCGGGTGATTTCTTCGACCGGCGCGTACCCCGGCGCGCGGCTGACGACTTGAGGAGAGTCTCCGCTTTCTCATATCTCCTTGTCTGGCGCCGCTTCGTGGGCCGCGCGTCAGGGCACATGTGACTCACCCGCTTCGTCTAATGGTTCAAGCTCTTCGAGCGTAGGCAATTCGTCCAGGCTGGTGAGGCCAAAGTGCTGCAAGAACTCGAAGGTGGTGCCGTAGAGCATGGGGCGTCCCGGCTGGCTTAGCCGTCCCTGGACAGCAACGAGCCCACGCGACACCAGGGTGCGCAGCACGCTGTCGCAGCTGACCCCGCGTACCGCCTCAATCTGTGGTCGAGTGATGGGCTGCCGATAGGACACCAGAGCCAATGTCTCCAGGGCAGCAGCGGACAGTTTGGTCTGCGTGTCCAGGCCGAGGAAGCGCCGCACGTCGTCTGCAGCCTCTGGCGCAGTGACGAGCTGGATCAGGCGGTCTTTGCGCTGCAAGCGCAGGCCACGTTTCCTGCAGTGCTGCTCCAGCTGCTCCAGCGCGGCCTCCACGTCACGCTGATCCGCTTCCAGCCCCAGCGCGAGCTGTTGGATACTGACTGGTTCGTCCGCAACAAAGAGCAACGCTTCAACCTTGGCGGGCAGATCCAGTTCGTGGTTGTCTGAGTGCGGTTCCCTGTTTTCCATCTACGGGCCCAGGCTGTGCTGCAGCATCCGCGGGATCCTACCTGCCCCCTCGATCGCGATTAGACTCCGCTATAGGGATCTCCCTCTCCTGGCGGAAACTCGGTCTCCGGTTGCTCAGCTGCTTCAGCCCCTTCTTCTGCGCTGGGCTCCAAAGTAGGCTTGGGCATCGGCGCTGCGACCTTCCCAGGGGCAGCTTGCCTCACATTCACTTTGATCCTTGCGACATGCAGACCCATTCTGCCTTCAATGAGGTCGCGTGCGGCCTGTGAAACCTCCTCCATCTTGGACGGAATGTCGATCTCAGGCGCGGTCTCCAGATCAAGCGAAATGTCCACACCCGTACGCATGCCACGCACGACGGCCCGTGCCTTCCATATGTTGCTGACGTCAGCAACGTGGTATTCCAGGCTCTTCGCCACAGAAGATGGGCTTACCTGTGCTTCCGCGCCGCCCCTGGTGCGCACGGTGATCACCCTCATGGTCTGAGGCCTTACCTCCAGCCACAGGAGCACAAGGCCAAGGAAGATCGCTACGATGTCCACTAGCAGAAAGACGATGTAGCTCCTCGGCCAGTCAATCTCCAGGAGGCGTTGTGCCTCGCCCACTGTGTATGCCAGTCTCTCCAACACAGTATTGGGCACGACAGCAGCCACGATCAAAACAATAATCAGGAGCACGATCTCCAAGATGACCACAGCACGGTTAAAGACCCTCATTGTCAGACCTCCTCAGGACAAGTATTGGCGTTGCGCTTGGCTTGGTGTTGCGCTTATTATACACGGTCAACATAGGTACGGCAAGCAATCACTACCCCAGTCCGGATGGTTGACGATCGATACCTATCACACGGGAGAGCTTCCGCCCATTCCTGTGCAACACAGCGCCGCGCCTCGGTCCGTTGCTTGGTCATGAGCCGCGCGCCAAGGTCCCCAGGCAGCCCCTCACACGTCGGCTGGCCGGCCAGCCAGCCAACCCAGCATCCCAAGAGCGCTCAGCAGCAACAGTGCAGCTGCACTGACCAACAGGCCAACCCGGAATGATTGAGGCTCGTATGCGAACTCCACAAGATGCTTCCCGGCATCTACGCGCACAGCACGGAAGATCAGGTCGGCCCGCAAGAGCGGAGCTTCCTGTCCATCAACCCATACACGCCAGCCAGGATACCATGCATCTGTCAGAACCAGGTAGCCACCTGAGGCCGCCTCCACTTCAACCTCTACCAGGCGTGTATCGTATGTGACCAATTCTGCACGGTCCACGCCCATTGTCGCCGGTTGGCCTGCCACGACTTTTTCTGCTGCCAAGAGCACTTTAGCCCGTGGGTCAAAGTCCAGATCGCGCAGCATACGGATGGCCTCTTCATCGTCAGGAACCGCCTGCGCGTCATGCACGACAAAGACCCGAGGCAGTGCGCCATGGTTGTGATAGACGGCCACATCTTCGCTGCGGTAGCACAGCGTGTGATCACCCATGTTCACCAATTGCGATAGCTGTTGACGCCCACCGCTGTCATCCACCAGTATCAGACGCTCAATGCGCACAAACGCAAGAGGTACCAGTGGGCGAATCTCGACCGCGTCTAGCTTCAGCGTATCTGGCAAGGAAAAGCGTGCACGGTAGGTGTAACCGGTGTGAGTCTCCGGCGGGAAACCAGAGCGCGCCGGCCACGAGCGGGCCACAGGCGCCTGACGGTGACGGATGACCCGACTGACATCGCTGCGATCGTATGCCCATTCTGCAGTATGCAAGCCCGCACGCAGGGTAATCATCTCCTCTTCCCCGCCCGTGCCACGCAGTACGATTTCGGCCACCGGGTGTCCATCCAGCCAATCCACAGAATGGCTGATGAAGGATTCCACCTCCACCGCAGCCGCAACAGTGGGTGCGAGCCGCGTAACGCGCCCGACGGGGTTCAACGCAAAGGGGTTCTCTAGATCATAGAACTCGCTGGCTTCATCTACCGGCAAGACTTGTGGGATCAAGAAATACTTGACACCCAGCAAGTCCAGCATCTGAGGCGTCATGCGTTCCAGGTAGCGAGCATAACGAGCCGGCACAAGTGGAAAGACACCATTGGCAGCAGACAGGCCATGGATCAGTGAAAGGTTGGGATAGTAGGACTCGCGCATGACGGACAGAACAGGCACGATTTCTTCGTGCGTATAGAGCCGATAGACACCCGGCTGAGTGCGGAAGAAGGACAACGAACGTGGTGGCGACAGGAACTCCTCGAGCGACGTGGTCTGGTTGTAGGTCAGATTGTAGACCGAGTCGAATGTAATCAAATCAACGACAACCAACACCACCGCCACAGTGGACCGAACCGAGTACGAAGAGCCCCTGGCTGCGAGGTTCCATATCAGCCAGGTGACGGCAGCCAGCCCAAAGACCAGCGGTAGCCAACGCCAGATTGCAACCAGGTTGTCTGCACCGGATGCCGGGCCGAGGGCCAGCAGAGTCAGCAGAGCAGCACCAGCGACCACCAGCCAGCGACGCTCATCTACTGCATCATGCGTGACCCCCCGCACCCGCTGCAAAACCGCAGCAAGGCCCAGCCCAGCCAGCATCGATGTGGCGAAAGAGAATAGATACAGGTATCTCGCTGGAACGCGAAACAGGTTTAGAACCGGCAGGCGCAGCAAGGCCGTGTACGCTGGATTCCAACGCCCCAGTGCGAGCGCCACGCCGAGCAGGGCCAGCGCAGCGAAGAACCAGGCACGCCGGACGGGGCGCAGTGCTCCCCACACAGGCCTTCCCGTCAGGAAGGGAGCAGATAGGGCCAGCAACAGCGGTAGCCAGCCGACATAAGCTACCAACTCAACGGACGCATTTGGATAGGGATTCCCAAGCACGAAGGGCCAGAGTAGGTTGACCAGATAAAGAGGATGCAACGAGAATGAGGTGAAAAACGCAGGATCCAAGCCCTCAGACCGCACGGAGAGTTGCGTCAGTTCATAGCTAGGCACCAGCTGTGCCCCGGCGAGAGCTACCCCAAGCAACAGCGACAGCGCAAAGAGCACAAGCCGCCCTACTGGTGGCCTGACGGCCAGGGCAAGGTACAGACCATAGGCCAGCACCGCCAGGAATGACAGCAGAGCGATCTGTGGATGTCCGGCAAGGAACTCCAAGCCTGTGACCAATGCCAGCAGCACCGCATCGCGGATGCGGCGCGGGGAAGGCTCACTGGTGACCAGTCTATCCACCAGCAAGAAGAGCCATGGAAGCCAGGCGGCACAGGCGACGATGTTCACGTGGTTCAGGTGGGCCACCAAGAACCCTCCCAGGGCGTAGACCAGGCCGCAGCACAGCGCCACAATGCGATAGAGCCCCATCCGCCGCGCGAAAGCATAGGCTCCAGCGGCAGCCAGGAGGAAGTGCCCCAGCACGAACAGGTTGAGAGCGATGGGCACCGGCAGCAGCGCATGCAGTATCAGGTTCGGAGGGTACAGTGCACCCAGCTGGCCCTCGGCCAGCAGCGGATAGCCAGCGAGCACATGGGGTGTCCAGAGCGGGAGTGAGAGACGTCTCAATTCCTGCGCATAGGCGCTGCGCAGGGGGTAATGCAGCTGGGAGATGTCACCGAAATAGAAGATGCCGCCCAACGCAGCCCTCCAGAAGACGGCCAGCACCAGAGCGGCTAAGAAGACGATGGCTATGAGATCCCTGCGCTGAATCACGATGCTCTGTCTCCGTTGCGGCATCCCTTTGCTGTGCCGTCTCCTAGGGCGGCGGCGTATCCGTTTCTGTCGGCACAGGCGTTTCCGTTGGCGTCGGCACCAGCGTCGAGGTGGGCACAACCGTATCGGTGGCTGTCGGGACAAGGGTGAAGGTTGGCGTGTGCGTCGGCACGGTCGTACCGGTAGCCGTGAGTGTGCTGGTCGGCGTCCGGGTCTGCGTTCTCGTCGTTGTCGGCGTGTAGGTCGGTGTGGACGTGCGAGTTGGCGTTGGTGTGGATGTGCGCGTCGCAGTGGAGGTACCCGTCGGTATCTGTGTCGGCGTCTGTGTCCTCGTCGGTGACGGCGACGG
>JBFEPU010000210.1:0-5316 GCA_041549915.1 Anaerolineae bacterium
ACAATCTGCCCATCCGTTTTTTTGGGTTCTTTTACCATGTAATCCCGAATCTCAAACATACCGAGGTTTGACGCCAGAGAAGGTGTTTGTATTTGTATATCAGTATCGTGAGTAATTATAACAGAATACTGCAGAACATCGCCGATTCGCAGCCTGGCTCTGTCGAGCGTCAGCTTCTCAACGTGGATGCAGGTGGGATCAGCGAAATCAAACAGCAGCAGAGCGCGCCTGTTTCCCGCTTTCAGGAGGGTACGCAGCGCACGTCGCACGACCCAGTCCGTCCTCTTCGAATGCCCGTACCAGCGCTCACAGGTATCCAGCACCACGTCGGGATGATCCTTGGAGATGTCATTGAGGTTATTCGCCACGCTCTTGCGGACATACTCCGATTCGTCGTTCTTCAGCTTCTCCAGGACGGGCAGGATCAGGCCGGGGTCCTTCTTGAACGCCGCCAGCCCCATCCCCCATGGCAGCCGGGGCCTGCATCCCTCGCTTGCCAGGCGCCGAACATGCTCACTGGGGTCGTCTGCCCAGCGAAGCATGTACTCCATGGCCCGCTGCGGGTCTTGCTTCAGAAAGGGACGGATACCGTATTCCGAACTCCCAAAGCGCGTGAAGAACGCCAGCGCTGGTAGCGACAGGTCCCAGTGACCCAGCCCGTAACGCCCCACGAACTCGGGCAGGGAAATGGCCTCAAAGCCGCGAATCGAGGGCGCAGCCGCTTTCAGAATCTCCAGTGCTTTGGGATAGTCCTGCGGCAGAGCCTCGTGCAGACAGTGCGCAACGTGGCGCATCCTGTCCTTCAACTCCCGGCTCTCCCACGCGTCGTCAAAGACCAAGCCCAGGAACTGTTCCCTGTCAAAGTCAGGGTACGCCGCGCCAATGTGGTCTGCGAGCTGCCCCACAGACTCGCCCGTGAAGAAGATGTCCTTCAGTTTCTCGGGCATCGACAGCCTTTGCGTCTTTCGCTCATGTGGATCCTGCCATTCGTGGCGCCCATCCCTTGCGTCGCAGACCAAGAACCCGAAAACGCGGAGCAGACCGTGTGACCTCGCGCATGTGGTGGTGCCCTCGGTGCCCTGGTGCCTCCGTAGGAAAGCCCGCTCGTCTACCGTGGGCGTGCTTCGCTGCCTGGAAACGCAGTCACGTCTGGAGACCGGTTGGTCCCTTGACGCCTTGGCGCCAGGCGCTCTTGCTCTCCGGCGCCGCGGAACCGGCCAGGACGAGAGCGGTCAGCCAGCGAACAAGGAGTGCTTCCGAGTGAGCAGATAGTGCTCCGACAGGAACGTCAGTGGTTTCTCCGCCAGCATGAAGCTTTCTGACAGCGTATCCAGCACCTCCCTCAGCCCCAGGATAGCCGCCCCCTGGTGCTGCGCTGCCAGCTCATAGAACTGCCGACCGTCCTGCTCATAATCCTCCAGGTCTCTCCTGCCCCTGAGCCTGGGGCCGTCGGGAGGGAAGAAGCTGACCGGCTGCACGTGCTCGGGGAACATGCCGCTGAGAAAGAGGCACACGTCGGCGATGCGCTTGTACAGCGAGAAGCGATAGTCTTCGTCCAGCGACTGGCAAAGCTTGATCAGGCTGTCGACGTCCAGGTCGCTGAAGCGGTGCTTGTACCAGATGCCCTTGCGCACGCGAACGGGGTAGGTGAAGCTTTCGGTGCGCGTGAAGCTGGCCAGCATCTGGGCGAGATAATCAATGACCGGTCGGTCTTCGAGCAGGTCGACAACGTGATGGGTATCAAAGACCGGGATCTTCTGCCGGGCGCGCCTCTCCAGCGTATACCTCTCCAGCTGCATGTCTTTGCGCGTCCTGATCAGTAGCACGTGAAAGAAGAGGCGGGGCGTGATCCGCACCAGGATGCCTTCGTCGGTCATCACGCGTTCGAACAGGCGCTCGTTGCCCAGCATGGCGTCGACGAACTCCGGGTCGTCGCGTACAACCTCAACCAGATGCTCCTGGTCGCTGCGCTCGGCCAGGACCGTCTCGACCAAGAACTGGATGTCGCTGTCTGGAAAGTCTGGAGTACTGTTCGTCATACTCTGTATACCGCGATCAATGGCCGCCCGCCCGCTGTGCAGCGCTCACACGATACTGCATCCGGGGTGCGGCCCCACCACACCGACGGCAGGAGGCCGCTTCGATCCTATTGTACTGCATCGCTGGCAGCTCATCAACACGTTCGGGGAGCCACCGGTCGCCCCCCCAGCTCTGACAGGGTGGGGAGTCCGCCTGTGCTTGCGGGGAGGCGCAGCGGCTGTGCCCAGCCCCGCCGGCCCGCACACCTGCCTGTGCTGCCTCATGAACCCGCCAGCGGCAGCAGACGCTCGATCAGCGGCACGATCTCCGCCGGCACGAACCGCTGCATCACGTCCGGCAGAAACGTCCTGGCGATCCCCACCGCCCAGGGCAGCAGTGACGACAGCACCAGATTGCGCCGGATCGCGCCAGTGTACGGCCATTCGGGCAGCGCCTTGACCCGCTTCTGGTGGGCCTCCCAGGCAGCAATGTGGGCCAGCAGTTCCTTCTTCTCCTCCAGCTTGCCCTTTGCTGGTCGCTCCCGCAACGCTTCGGACGCTGCCACCAGATTGGCGCGCACTACCTCCAGCTCACGCTGCTTGGCCTGCACCATCGCCGCATGCACGGTTCGCATATTGAGGAAGAACACAATCACCGGCGCCAGCGTGACCGGGATGTAGGGGCCGAAGAGTTCGATGCTCAATGTGAGCGAGGGGAGCGTCAACAGGCTTAGCGTGATGCCCCCGATAAAGTACAGGGCAATGCCGAGGCTCCAGGAGGCGATGGGCTGCAGCGATTCGAGGTCAAACGCGTTGATGCTCAGATCGCCAGAATGCAGCTCGGCGAACAGCCTGGTGCCAGACAGTACGGAGTACAGGAAATACCCGATAAAGCCATACACCACCTCCGTCTGGACAAGCCCCACCAGCGTCAGCCAGGAAGACTGTCCAACCGGGGACCAGGTCCATGCAAGTCCAGTGCGGTCCCAGGGCTGAAGGAGCAGCAGCCCAGCAGCCACGCCGAATGCCGCGGCCAGCTTCTCACGGCGTCGGTTGAATACAGACGCCTGCGTGCAGCAGCGCTGGAAGCGGTCATCGGCCACTGGTACTAGCGTACTGAAGGACTGGATAGCCGCATCACGCCATCGCTTGAGGACCGGCTGAAAGGGTACAACATAGCCCATCATCAGCGGGCTGGCCAAAGCGATGCGCCAGAACCCGCCACGGACTGTGAGCGCAAGGACGCCATCCAGGTATGCGGCGCCGACCAGGAGCAGCACCATGACCAGTACCAGCCGAGCGGCTAGCTGGAACTGCGGGAGCCGGGTTCGCTCCACCATTTCCTCAAGCCAAGTGAAAGGAGTGATGAGTGCGGTCGATTCGGT
The DNA here is from genome assembly GCA_041549915.1 of Anaerolineae bacterium. GTDB lineage: Bacteria > Chloroflexota > Anaerolineae > UBA2200 > UBA2200 > JBFEPU01. The sequence continues at coordinate 3,404 of JBFEPU010000210.1, forward strand.
TGTCATGCTGGCCTCCTGCCCTTTGGAGTGGTCGTCCAGCCGCGCTGCCTCTTCCGATCCTCGTTGCACGAGGCCTACTTCGCTCGACACGTTCCCCACAGCGCCGGCCGGTCGCTGATCAGGGCACCGCTCCTCGTTGGGGCAAAACGCTGCCTGACCTCCGAGCCGTCACCCTATGTAAGGTGTTGGTTCAATGGATGAGTCGCCGACCAAAGTGCCGCAAGCCCACAGACACCGGCAACCAGGCGAATTGGAGCAGGCTGGATGGTCTGCGCCGTTCCTCGTACGCGGGGCGCAGCACATAGCCATCGCGTTCGATGGCATTCAGCAGGCCTTCGAAGCGGGCACAGTACCAGTAGCCCACGATCTTGCGCCGTAAGAGCGCGAGATGATCGAAGAACCTCTGGCCTTCGCGGAAATACTCCCGCGCCTGCTCGACCCGGCCACGCACCCAGGCCCGGTAGGGTTCGCTTGTCACATCCTGAGGTGCGATGTCGTTGGCCTCCAGATACTCGCGCGGGATGTTGACAAAGCCGACTGCCGCGTCCGGCAGCATATCGCGCAGCATGTGCGCGACATGCGCGCCAATCGGACCCAAGAAGCGACTCTCGCTGTCCGGATAGGGGTGGCCATGGCCGACGAAATGCAGCACGCAGTCGGTTACCGCCGTACCCACTCTGTTCGAATACCAGGTCAGCTCTTCTTGGCTGATGAGCCGCCCCTGGCGGTGAGCGTCGAACTCAATGACGTCCAGAAAGTTGTAGATGAAGGACTTGAGCCCGCTGCTCTCTGCTTCATCGTGGCCAATCAGGTCGGCGACCATTTCCTCTTCGGCCGTCAGACCGTCGGGCCGCTGGCCTGTGTACAGGCGGTCAATCAGCTTCCTTTGCTGGCCGATGAAGGAGACGCGCTCATCGCTGGACCGGCAAGAAACGTCGACAATGTCATCGGCCCAGCGGAAATAGGCGTAGGCGCGGTAGCAGTCATCCACCAGATGCTTGTCAGCCAGCAGTCGTATGGTGTAGTAGGTCTGCTTGCTGCTGGTCTGGGTAATGGATCGGGCCAGAGTCGCAGTGGCTTCAGTCATGTAGCGCTCCTCTTTCCCGCGCGAGGCTCCCGGACACTGTCGCGCGTGCTTTGCCAGCGCCCACTGCCACTCCGCGCGGGGAGCCAACTTCTCTCAGTATCCGTTCGCTGGTCAGCCGCCCCGAGATGAGCACAAGGGGGATGCCGTTGCCCGGATGCGTGCTGCCGCCGGCGAAATACAGGTTGCGATAGCGGCGATGGCGATTGCTCGGCCGCAGATATCCAAGCTGCATGACATCGTGGCTCAGGCTGCCGAAAGCGGCACCTTTGGTCAGGTTGAACTTGCTCAACCACGTCTGCGGGGTATAGATGACCTCGTGTTTCAGGTGCTTCTCCAGGTCCGTGATGCCTATCTCAGCCAGGCGGCGGAGGGCCGCCGAGCGCGCAAGCGACTGCAACTTCCGCAACCGCTCTCCGGCGGCTGCCCCTTGCTCGGCACTTCCGTCGAGGTTGCCGACGGGCACCACCGCCATCAGCGTGTCCTCGTCCGGTGGCGCCGCCGACGGATCGCTCCGCGCTGGCGCGTGGACGTACACGCTGGGCCGTTCGTGGAGCGAGTGGTCCACAAAGATGCGCTCAAAACTGCCACGATAGTCGCTCGCCAGGAAGACGTTGTGCGTCTTGAGAGCAGGGTAAGCCTTGTCAGCGCCCCAGCAGAACATAAAGGCCGAGCAGCTGTATCTCCGGCGCTCAAGACGCCTGCCCGCAGCGCTCTCAGGGAGCAGGTGGCGGTACACATAGGGCAGATCCGCGTTGGCGACGATGACGTCTGCTGTCAGCCGTGTGCCATCTTCCAGCACAACGCCCGTTGCATGACTCCCATCTAC
>JBFEPU010000211.1:0-5313 GCA_041549915.1 Anaerolineae bacterium
CGACCACACCCCAAGAAAGACCTCATCCTGCTGCACCGGGGACAGCAGACTCGCCGCATCCAGGATCTTCCGCCGTGCCTTCACCAGTCCGCGGATGATCGCATCTTTCTCCGCTTGAGCTGCCCCCGTTACGTACTCACAAGCCAGTCTGGCAAAGCGACTCCACCGAGTCGACTCTGCCACTGGGATCTGCACCCACTCCCTCATCGGATGTCCCTTCCCGCGCGGGTCAAACAGGTGCGCCCCTTCCAGCTGCAGAGCTTCGGAGTGCGCCTCTCCGGTCAGCTTGAACACCATGTCGCCACTCCACAGCACGGCAAAGACCTTGCCACCAACCTTGAGGCACGGTTTGCCAAACCACTTGCCTGCTGTGACAGCCTGCTCCGGGCCGAATTCGGCGGCCATGTCGTTCAACAATGCTCTGTTGCTCATCACCACTCTCCCGGTCCCTTCCTGACCACGGAGTCAGCTACAGGGAGCCGCCAGGTTCCGCATCTTCCGTGCGTATCGGGCGATCAAGACACCACTTCTCTACTTGCCGAGATCAGGTCGACTCGAGTGAGTGGCTAGCGGGCCACCAGAAAGACACTGACGATCGCCAACAGGACGATTACGCCGAAGATCAGAACCCAGATCCGCTCCCCTCTCTGAGCAAAGTATCCAGGACTGACGATCGCCGTGTAGAGCAGCATGCCAATGGCTATTGGGTACAAGGTTGTCGCCCACGATCTATTGGCCAGCTGGCCTATTCCGCTGCTGACAAGCAGTAGCGCTGTCACCATCTCTCCGGCAAGGTGGAACCAGAGCCTGATTGGCTCGGTTTCCAGCTCCGGTATCTGTTTCGAAGTGTACAACATCGCCCACCGGATAATCATCGCCAGGCCAACAGTAATGGCAAAAACAGATGCAAACACCATAGCGGACCTCCTGTGTCAAGTTGCGTGCAGCCGGCCATGCATCACCGATGGTATGGCCGGCCTTCAGGGCGCGAGCTGAGCGCAAACGCCCAGAGTGGGGCCCCTTGAGGCGCAGCTTGGGGGACTCCCAGCGCAGCGAGCATTGCCGCTCCAGCGAGTTGTTGGGCAGCATCTCGATTCTGTGATCTACTTCTCTCGCGCCCCGATAGGCGAGAGTTGCAGATTGTTCGGTGTCCCGCTGCTTCCCAAAGCAGAAGCACCGCCGCCCTCCAAACACGCGCCTGCGCGGCGAGCCACGTTTGGCCCGCAGAACCCTGGCGCGGCTGGGTCTCATTATACACTGCAAGGGTGCAGATGAGGTACCCATTCCCTGTGGTTGGGATGGCGAAATGCGACCGACCGTCGCTGGGTCTCCTGGTCGTGTCTGCGCTTCCGGTGAGCCGCGTGGTGCACGCCGTCAGCCGCGCCTCTTCTGAGCGCATGAGCCAAGGTTGACGCCAGCAAGCTGCGCGCTATAATACGCGTCGACCTCTCCTGGACGAGGCTGCGAAGCGTCTCGCCGCAGGCGATGGCTGCGAAGCGTCCCGTCAAGCGGCACGAACGGTCTCGCCATCTTTCAGGCGAGGCTGCGAAGCGTCTCGCCACCTTTCAGGCGAGGCCGCGGCCGCTGACAGGCTCCGCCGGCGAGCAGCGTCGGATCACACGAAAGGCAGCGCACGATGCAGTTTCGAACATTCGGACAGACAGGTAGACAGGTTTCGGCGCTCGGCTTCGGCTGCATGCGGCTGCCCACCGTCGGTGGCGACGCAGCCAGCATCGACGAGACGCTGGCGACCGAGATGCTGCGGTACGCCATCGATCGCGGCGTCAACTACGTGGACACCGCCTACGCCTACCACGGCGGCAGCAGCGAGCGGTTCGTGGGGCGCGCCCTGAGAGATGGCTACCGGCAGAAGGTCAACCTGGCCACCAAGATGCCGGTATGGCTGGCCGAGTCCGCAGATGACTTTGACCGGCTGCTCGACGAGCAACTGCAGAAGCTGCAGACCGATCACCTCGACTTTTACCTCCTGCACGCCCTGAACCACCGCTCGTGGCCCAAAGTCCGGGACCTCGGTGTGCTGCCCTGGGCCGAGAGAGCCATGGCCGACGGCAGGTTTGGCCACCTCGGGTTCTCCTTCCACGACGGGCTGGACGCGTTCAAGCTCATCGTCGACGACTATGATGCCTGGGCCTTTTGTCAGATCCAGTACAACTATGTCGATACTGACATCCAGGCCGGGAGCGAGGGGCTGCGCTACGCCGCTGACAAGGGGCTGGCAGTGGTGGTCATGGAGCCCATCCGCGGCGGGCGGCTGGCCGTCCTGCCCGAACCGGTCATGGACACACTGAACCGCCTGCAGCCGCTGCGTTCACCCGCCGCCCTTGCCCTGCGTTGGGTGTGGAACCACCCGCAGGTATCCACTGCCCTGAGTGGCATGAGCACCATGCAGCACGTGGTCGAGAACCTGGCGACTGCGGACGAATCGCGCGTTGACATCCTCTCTGAAGACGACCTGGCCGTCTACGAAAAAGCCAGGGAAACGTACCGCGCGCAGTGCCCCATCCCCTGTACAGAGTGCCGCTACTGCCTGCCCTGTGCCAACGGTGTCTTTATCCACGCGAACCTGGGCCTCTACAATCTCGCCACCCTGCACGGCCAATTGGAGGAAGCGAGGCGCAGGTACGGCGGCTTTGTGCGTCCAGGGGACGACATTTCGGCTGGTGCCTGCATACAGTGTGCCGAGTGTGAGGAGCGCTGCCCCCAGCAGATTCCCATCAGCGAGTGGATGCCCAGGGTGCACGCCCTGCTCGGGGTGGACCGGCCTGCAAAGAGCTGAACATGAGGAACGTCCAGAGAACCATCGCCCTTATCCTCCTGGTCTTGGCCGTCCTCATCTTTGTGCTCGGCGCGGCCAGAATAGGGTTCCTCATCAGCAGGGCAACCGTAGGCCTCTGGGAAGCGTTCATTATCGCCGCGCTGGCCCTCGTGCTGCTCATCACCTCGCGCATTCAGCGCTGACCACTCAGTTGCCAGTGCAGCGTCTCGCGCACTCTGCGAGGCTAGCTGCTGCCTGCTGCCTTCCGCCCCGCCAGCAGCGCATACCCGAGGAAGGCAGTCCACTCCCGCGGCGTGTCCATCAGCCCCTTGAGCGCAGTGCGCATCGCCGGCTTGGTCGCGTTCAGCGGCAGGTTGCGGCGCCTTGCTGGATGGTGCCGATGGACCACAACGCGCCTGTCGTCACGCGGCCTGTCGATACCCCTCAGCCAATTGTGCCAGAAGCTCATCTCGCACATCCTCTGGCAGGAACGCAGCTTGCAGGGCATTCTTGTTGCATCGGAAAAAGTCTTTGGCGTCCCATCCAAACGTCTGATGCAGCTTCTCGTACTCCTCGTTCAACGTGACATTCACGAGCGTACGTCCATCGGTGTTCACGCTGACCGGGATTCCTGCCCGATAGAATTGGTCGATGGGATGATCGGCATAGGTGTCAAAGATGTTCGTCTGTACGTTGCAGCTTGGGCACACCTCCAGATGGATCTGCTGCTGCCGCAGGCGCTCGACCAGCTCGCGGTCTTCGATAGCCCGCACGCCGTGACCGATCCGTGACGGAGCAAAGTGCTGCAGTGTGTCCCACACAATGACCGGTCCGCGCGTTTCTCCGGCGTGTGCAGTGCAGGGAATCCCCCTGTCGCGCGCATAGCGAAATGCAGGGACATGGGCATCAATCACATTCCCTGGTTTGTCCGCCGCAATGTCGAACCCTGCTACATACGTGCCACGAAAGTCTTCGACCAAACGCACGGTTTCGAGGCTTTGTGCTTCTGAGTAATACCGCAACGTGCAGAGGATGATCCGCGCTTCGATTCCCGTGCTGCGGACACCCTCAGCCGTTGCCGCTTCCACACTGGCGACGACCTGGCGGGGTGAAAGCCCTCTTTCGGTGTGCAGCAGAGGGGCAAACCGCATCTCAGCGTACAGAACGTTATCCTTCTGGAGTTGCTCAAACAAGTCAAGGGTCACCATGCGAAGCTGCTCTTCGGTCTGCATGAGTGGATAGCTGCTGGGAGCACACGCCAGGAGCTCCGCCAGATCCATACACTTGGCTGGCCCAACAAACTTGGTGCGGTACTCCTCAAGAGTGATCGTAGGATCAATCTGCGAGACGACCTCATAGCTGAGCGAGCAATCCAGGTGAAGGTGCAGTTCAACTTTGGGTAGTTTGGTCCAGTCCATCGTCTTGCCTCCTGTCAGATGGCATGCCTGATTGGGATTCTGGGGACATCATCACCCTGTCCGCCTGGACCCGAGACCAAGGAGGGCGGCAGGCCCCGCCGTGGCGAACGGCAGACAAGCGCATGCTAGGCTCGGTGCATCCAATCATCCGTCTTCAGGTCCGTTGTCCACCGCTATCCTCAGCAGCTACCTGCTCACTCTTCATCCTGGGAAAGATGCTATGGTCGGCTTCTGTATGGGTTCTCGCTCGGATAGCAGCACAGAACCGTATCCAGATAAATAACTCCGCAGAAGTACCGGCAGATGGAAGTGTTCTTGACTGCACATCGATGATCGCTGGTGGATTCGGCTTCGTTCCAAGGGCACTTCTCTTGTTCCCACTGAATCGTCCCTGCTGCTGTGGCCAAATCGATGTCCATGTTGGCCCCATCCAGTTTGCGGATCATCCTATAGGCCTCCTCACCTTTGGAATGCGGATATGCTCACCCCAGCAGCTCCCGACTATCACCCGTTCATGGGGCTTACTCTAGCGGCAGCAACGAGACAAAAAAAGGGAGCCCTGCCTCAGGCTCCCGCAACCCAACGCCCGAGTCAACGCTCCGCTGATTGCCGGTGGATCAGCCACGTACCTCGCCGCTCACATCCACCGGCTTCTTGAGCGCTCAGTTCGCCGCTCTGACAGGCGGCTCGGACGGTCGGCTTGCTCACCGGACGGCCCCGCGCCCTGGCCCGCTCCGCTACCTCGTTGACCGTGCAGCAATCGCTCATCGCTTTGCACTTCCACTGGCGGCATGATAGCGCATGGATTGCAGGCGGTCAAACCCACCGATCGCAGCTGCCTCTCACGTCTTGCATCACGTCCTGCCCTGGCCCCGCGTCCCAGAGCGAAATGCGCGCCCAACACCGGGCTACGTTTTGACCATGGAATACAGATAGACGCCGGGAAAGGCTGGGCGATCCGCATCGCCTGAGAGCCTTTCGACCTCGAAATGCGGACCAAAGCGCAGGTCAATCTCACCCGGTGCCAGCGACTTTTCCAAGCACATCAGGAAATAGCGGCTCCCCGCACGGGTCAGGGGCAGCACATTGTCCATGTACAGGTCGCGGGCCTCCTGGCTC
>JBFEPU010000212.1:0-5301 GCA_041549915.1 Anaerolineae bacterium
ACGTAGTGCGTTCCGTCAGAAGGAATCTCAGTCCTACCCTCGAAATCATAGCATGGTTTCACTGTCTTGTCAACCTGCCGACAAAGCGTGTCATTTAAAGTTGAAAAGTGGACTATTTAGACTTGAAAGCTGGACAGTTTGCAGTTCAAAACTGGACTGCTCATGATCTGTTCCTCCCATACCAAGAATGGAGGAATAGATGGACCAGCTACACAAACGATTCAGTGACGACCAGGTCAGAGTGATGCTTCAAGGGTACTGTCAGGGACTGCTAGCCAGGACCGAGATTCAAGACATGCTGGGTGTCAGTAAGAGCCGGTTCTTTGTCCTGCTGAAGCAATATCGCCAAGATCCGGCGGCCTTCTCTGTTGCCTACAGCAGAGTCACTCCCGCCAAGCTGTCTGCCGCAGTTGAGGCAGAGATCGAGCGGGCCTTGCTGGAAGAAAAGCAGATCGTCGAGGATCCTGACCTGCCCATCTCCGGCTACAACTACTCCGCCTTGCGCGATCGCCTGGCCAACAAAGGCATCCATGTCTCCGTGACCACCCTCATCCAGCGTGCCAAACGTCTGGGCTGCTACCGACCGCGTAAGAAAAGAAGGGTTCATGATCGCGAGGTGCTTACCGCCTCCATCGGTGCGCTCATCCAACACGATGCCTCTACACACCTGTGGGCCCCGCTTGCTCGACAGAAATGGGCGCTCATCACCTCCATCGATGACTTCAGCCGCAAGCTGTTGTTCGCTGATTTCTTCCCCAAAGAGACTACCTGGGCGCATATCCAGGCCACTCAGGCTTTGATGCAAACCTATGGCTTCCCCTTAAGCTACTATGTGGACTCCCTGCGTGTCTTTCGCTTTGTCCAAGGACGAGACAGCTTCTGGCGTAAACATGTGCTGGAGACAGACGATGTCGATACCCAGTGGCGCAAGATGATGCGCGTCCTCGGTGTCGATGTCACTTATGCCCTCTCAGCCCAGGCCAAAGGCAAAGTGGAAAGACCCTACCGTTGGCTCCAGGACCGCATTGTCCGAACTTGCCTCCTAGAGAAGATTAGCGCCCTGGAAGAAGCCCGCTCCGTCCTCCAATACGAGCTAGACCGCTACAACAATCACCAAGTCCACTCCACGACCAAGCAGATCCCCAGCATCCGCTTCGACAAAGCCCGCGCTGCAGGCAACAGCCTCTTCCGCCCTTTCTCCTTGCCCAAGCCTTTCACTTCACCGCAAGATGTCTTCTGCTTACGCGAGACAAGACAGGTCAACGGCTACCGCCGCATCTCGCTCTTCAACCATCTCATCGAGGTGCCTAATGCACCACTCTACGAGCAAGTGGATGTGCACCTCATTCCCAACATCACCCAGCAGCTCATGGACATTCGCGTCTGGTGGAATGACAGCATGGTCCACTCAGTCACTTTCCCACTGTCCGAATTCAGTGTCCACTTTTGAACTTTAAAAGTGTCCAGTTTTCAAGTTTTCCTAACAGTTGGCGTGTTCTGTGCGTACAGTTCAGGTTGGGGGCAAGTTGTAGGCCGCAGCTCAGGCCTCGTGAAGCAATTGCAGGGGTGGCAGCGTGAACGGGGACCTAGTGTGGTGCGCCGGGCCAACTGTAGCGCACACCTGAGCCCGTCAAGCGTCCTCGGAAGCGCTTGCAGCCACTCTCTGCCATGCCGATGCCAGAGTGGTGGTTGTGCCCCCTGCAGCAGCACCCAGTCGTCTTCCTCCGCCTGCACCGAAGGCGCCATCTTGACCACCTCAGGACGGGTGCCAAACACCGACAGCACCTTCGGCTCCTGCATTCGTCTCGTCTCAACCGATGTCACGGCTGGCCTCCACTCCGAAATCCTCTCACTGGCCAGAGCGACCGGCATGCATCAGCCGCCCCGACCATCGGAGAGCGAACTGCTGCACAGGGACCTCCGCTGCGAGAGATCATACTGGCAACAGACAGCCCCACCGAGCAACACTTGAATCTGCACCGGCAATGTGGACCTCGCAGCTCAAAGGGCTTGTTGGGGTGGGGAGCAGGTGTGGTGAGTTTAAGGTCCGAGAGCCGCCCTCTCATAGCGCGCTTGACCCAGCAGGAGCAGCGACACAGCGCCCCAGACCACAAGCTGCCCGGCGGCGTAGAGGCCATCCCAGGGTGCCGGGAACAGGTACCGGCCCCCAGGTGCCAGAGATAGCAGCATAGTGACGCCCAGGAGGACACCAGCCACGACGTCCCGCCCATCAGGATACGGCCCGCGGTGGGAAATCTGAAACAGTGCCACCATCGGCACCAGCAGGACCAGGTCGTCATACCAGCCGTGGTACATCCAGAAGCGACTCACCAGAGCCGCCACGCTCATCAGCAGCCAGGGGCTCACGCGGCGGTGTCGATAGGTCCACAAGCCAAGGCCTGCCAACAGCAGGACTGAACCCAGCGTTCTCAGGTGTCCCAAGCCAAACGCTTCCAGCAGGGTGTGCAAGGTCGGGACCCCCATCTGGCTGAGCTCCGTCAGGCTCCCAAGCATCCACTCGCCAAGCAGCTGTACAACGCTGCCCGGCTGCAGGGAAGCAGCGAGGAACGTCAAGGCCAGATAGCAGGCGGAGATGAATAGCGACAATCCCACGCCACCGGTGGCAAAGAGGACCACCCATAGAAACGGCAGAGAGACACTTGGCTTGACCAGGCTGAGAACCAACAGCGCAGCGCCTGCCACGCGCCAACGCAAGGCGCTGTGGCGCTGGCACCACAGCAGCCCGGTCAGCAGGGCGGGAAGCAGGTGCACGACCAACTGTCCATTGCCGATGGCCGCCCCGGTCGCATATACCGCAAGTGGCATCAGGGCCACGAAGGTACGTTCCAGGCTCGTGCGCGCACCGCCTTCGCGCACGAGCAAATGGATGAGCCACGCCAGCGCAACCAGCGTAGTGGCTGCCCACAATGCTCTTGCCTGTTCGAAACTCACCCAGCCCAGCAGTGGCCACAGGATAGCGTAGCTGGCCGGTGGGTAAACTGCATTGCGCAGGGTGCCGTAGACTGGCAGTCCAGCAAACCAGCGGTGCACCTCAAGATGGCGCAGTCCCAGATCAATCGCTCCGCGTGGAGAAGTCGGCCAGATCGGCGGTGCGGCCCAGATCAGGCGCCAGAACTGGTACCCAAGCCACATGACTCCCAACACGGCCATGACGGCGTTGGCAGCACGCAGCAGGTGGGTGCCCCACCGGAGCCACCAGGCCCGCACCCGAGCCACTAGAGTTGCACTTTCTGCAAGTGACCTAGCATGCTTCGTACCCTTCATGTGGCTCTCGCAGCCAGCAACCCAGTGGCCTGACAAGCCACTGAATAGGCAGCCGGACCGCAGAGGCCGACGGCCCCAAACACACCGACCAACCGACGGTTTGACACCCAGGTCAGACAGCACATCTCTACACCGAGAACGAAAACCCACAGGCTCCACAGAAGCGTTGTGACCGCGGCCGGGGCCGCTGTGACTATGCCTCTTCGCGGAGCGCTCCGTGGCCCCCGGCCGGCAACAATGAACGCAGCAGTATCATGTCTTGGCTGCTGATTTCGCCTATCAAAGCCAACCCGACTACCACAGCGCCAGCCAAGACCGCCAGTTTCAATGGCACTGCCCACCCAGCCGTCGGGAATGCCGAACCAACTGCGTATGCCAAGGCGCCCACAATCGTGCCGCGCAAGATGCTCGCGACAGGCGGCAGAATGCTCCACGTTCGATACATGGCCCACAACGCCGCCAGCACTCCAAGCAATGCTGTTGCCAATGTGGAAAGCGCAGCTCCCGTGGCACCTAGACGAGGGATCAACAACCAGTGACCCATCAACACCACCAACGGCAGCGGAGTGGTCAAGACTGGGGTCCACCCCGGCTTGCCCACGGCGGTCAACATCGCGCACGACAGCCAGATGGTCATCCAAGCCCAACCGGCAAAGAACAGCAATCCCAGCAGACGTGCGGCAGGCAGATAGGACGCACCGTAGACCCAATGTACCACCTCATGCGCCATGCCCATCGCCACCCCACCAAAGGGCAGCATCCACGACAGCCAGCGCATCGCCCCGCTCACCACATCGCGCGCTTGCCCACTTTGACCCTGACCCACCAGGCGCGCCAGGGTCGCACAAAGTGGCGGCGAGAATGCCTGTCCGAGCATCTCAAACGGCACAATGCTGAGGCTTTGGGCTGCGCTGTAGTAGCCAGCCAGCGCAGGGTCTCCGCCCAGCGCTTGCAGCACGGGGATGTCGAGATAGCCAAAGAGACGCATGCCCAAGCCGTGAACCATTAGGGGCAGTGCATAGCTGGCCACCCGGCGCAGCGGGAAGGCGGCTCGCTTTCCCCACGAGGGCTGGACGAACAACCGCGCACCCAGCACTTGGACAAGTGAGGCGCCCAACGTGGCCAGGATTGCACCTTCGACCGAGAGTCCCAGCCCGACCAGCAGGACCGCCAGCACCAGGCGTGCTGCCCAGTAGACGACCGTCAGCAGCGCCCACGGGCCAAAGCGGCCTCTCCCAACCAGCGTCGAACTGTGGACGCCGGAGAGCCCGGAAACCGGGCGGCCCAGCGCAAACAGGCGCAGATAAAGCGTTAGCTCTGGCGCATGCAGCCAGGCAGCCAGCAGCGGTGCGCTCGCAAAAAGCAAGGCGGCGGCCACCAGATTGGCTGCCAGCTCCACCCGCAGCATGGTTGATGACGTAGCCCGCCAGTCGGCGTCCTGAGCCACAAATGCCACCGTGGTACGGCCCAAACCCATGCCGATGCTGACGTTCAGCCACAGCACAACCGTCGTCGCGATGCTGTACAGGCCGTATCGCTCAGGGCCCAAGGAGCGCGTCAGAAAGGCCGATGCCACGAAACCAAGGACCAGTCCCGCTGCCTGGGCGGACAGGCCCTGGATGCTCCCAATGGCTGTAGACCGGACGTGCGAAGCTGCTGTGGGTACAGTTGGCGCCGTTGTCGTGTGCTTCTCGGCGTGCATCTTCAAGTTACCTCAAGCGCAGCCGCCACACGCAGTGACGAGTGGTAGGCGCACCCCAAACACTTCAGGCCGCAACGGCGCGCCGAATTCGGGCCAACACGGTGCACCCCCTCGAAAGGATGCTGGCCGTTGATCAGGGCTCGCCATAGCCCTATCCCCCTAGTGAACGCTGCCACAGTTGTCCTTCCAGTGAGCCGCAAGATGGCCTACAGGTTGTTGTTGAGCATGCGGCACAGCCGCGTGCAACTGCGGCTCGCCTCGCGGATGCGGCGCGCCGCTGGGCTGCGCCAGAGGGCGCGTGGGTCAGCGGTCAG
>JBFEPU010000213.1:0-5255 GCA_041549915.1 Anaerolineae bacterium
CCCACTGCCGTACCCTCGGCCTGGAGGTCGAATTCCACCTCCTCGCCCTCCACTGTAACCTCCTCCAGAGTCAGCGCGGTCCCATAGCCGGGCTTGTTCGGGAAGAGCCGGAAGAAGATGCGGTCGAGGGTGGCCTCTGTTGAGTTGCTGTAGTGCGTGTTCTGCATGGCATAGACACGAGGCGGCTGGCCTGTGATGTCAACGTATGCCTCGATCTGGTAGAAGGTCGGAGCTTCGATGCGAGTCACGTCGTCAGCCGCCGCCTCCAGCATGGCCGCGCGGTACGTGTCGGGGTCCTGCCAGGTGGGAAGCGGCACCGCTGTTGGCGTGGAGAGTGGCGCCGAAGTGGGTGAGGCCGGCTTGGCACCGGCCTGGCAGCCAACGCACAGCACCATGACGAGCAATGCAAAGTGTCTAGGATGGTGGGTCTTGATCGGCACGGGGGGATTATACGTGCCCTGCGCCTTTCTCAAAACCGGGCCGATCCTCGTTTCGTGGTCGTCAGCCAGTTCTGGCCCGCCATCTGGTCATCCTGTTGCCGGTGCTATTCTGTGCCCCATCGCATCTTCAGCCACAGCAGGTAGGGCACAGCGATTGCGGTCCCCACCGCCGCTGGTACAGAGGCACGCTCTCCGAAAAGGGCCAGCGCTGTGCCAGCCGCAAATCCCCCATTCTTGAGTGTGCTCATCAGCAGATAGGTCATGCGGGTCGGCCTATCCACCTGCATTCTTCGGAGCACCTTCTCCAGCACAAACCCCAGGCCGAAACTCCGTACCATAGAAAGGGCCGAGATGAGGATAACCACCTGCGGCTGGCGGAGGAAGACCTGCTGGTTGAGGCCGATGATCGTGAAGAACACGAGGAAGAAGGCCCAGTTGATGATCTTGCCGCGCCAGCGCTCGACGGATGGCCGGACAGGACCCGCTCGCAATAGCCGGGAGAGGACCAGCGGCAAGACGATCAGTTGAAACAAGATGCTGATGAACCTTGCAGGTTCGCCGATGCTCTCCCCTACCAGCAACAGAGTCATCGCCGGCGCGATAGCCAGGGCTGCCAGGTAGGCGCCCACGCTCCCTACCAGAGCAAAGGCAGTATCGCCGCCGAGAACATAGCTGAAAGGAATGATCGCCGCGCCGGGTGGCGCGGCTGCTGTTATCACGAAACCGATCCACAGGTCGCGCTCTGCTACCAACAACCTCGCCGGAATGAGAATCGCCGCGCCCTGGAGGATATAGTTAAGCGCAACGGAGAGCAACACCGGACGCACCAGTTTGGATGAAGGTCGAAGGGCACTCGACTCGACCTGTGTGGTGGACACGGTCATTGCCACGGCGAGGGCTGGCAGGGTGAGGGGCTGCGTCCAGCGCGACAGCCAGCCCACAGCGATGCCCAGCACGATGGCCGAGATGAACAAGAAGTCGCGGTTGCCAAGCAGCCAAAGCAGTTGGCTGATTCTTCTCACAGTTGCCCACCTCCTAGCTTTGATCCGGTAATTGCTCTGAACTCCTCCACCCTGTGCGTCTGACCCTGTTGTCGCAGTCGATCGGAGAGACAGGATCCCGCGACTGGACGGCGCGACGACACCGCTGATCTTGAGTCATGTCACAGGATCAGCTACTGCCATAGTATAGTGAACAGGTATCAGAATGCAAAGCCTGCCTGTGCAGGCGCCAGCGTGACAGGCCACGGCCTGTTTTCCAGGAGCGCCGGCGCAGTGGTATAATGGACCGCAGCTAGGTGCGTGACTCTGCCGCGCCGCTCAGGAGGAACCCTTTGAACACTGCTGGAGAGCCGCAGAACACAATCCTGAGACTCCTTGCCAGCGAGCGCCTCGCCGTTCTGGCCACCCACGAGGCGGGCCAGCCCTATACCAGCCTGGTCGCCGTAAGCCCAAGTGACGATCTGACCTACGTTTTGTTTCCCACCATGCGCAGCACACACAAGTATCGAAACATCGCAGCGGATGGCCGAGTAGCACTGCTGGTGGACAACCGCTCCACGGAGAAGCCTGACTCGGCTGACGCCATGGCGCTGACCATCACCGGCATAGCCGCAGAGGTCGAACAGGAGCAGCGAGAGAGCCTACTGCAGCAGTACCTGGCCCGGCAGCCACATATGAAAGCTTTCGCCACAGACCCAGAGTGTGCGATCGTCAAGGTCCAAGTGGACCGATATCGGCTGGTACGCAGACTGCAGGACGTGGCAGAACTGGACATGAAGCCAGCACACGACTGAGTTGCGCCACGAGCATCCCACCCATTTCAAAGCGCACCGCGAGTACCCCTTCAAGTGGTCCAGCCAAGCGTGTTGCCGCGCTCGGCGGATGATTACGTGAAGCAGCACCCGTGCAACTGGGCATCGGCGTTTGAAGCCTCTCCCTACCACCGGTATAATGGCCGCGCATGGACCCAGGGGGCAGGAACTGCCGACGCCGGGCCAACGTCTTGAGAGTACTCGTGCACCCTCCGGAGCAGATCGAACTATATGATCAACAATCGCGACAATCGAAAGCCACTGCCAACGCCGACTTGGTCGCTCCAACCTGAGCAGGACTGGCGCCAGCCCTTTGTCAGGGGATTGGTGCTTGTGCTTGTGGGCGCGAGCCTGGTGGCCTGTCTATCTGCGTTGCTGGCCGCGGGCGCCTATGCCTACATTGCGGTCAGGCTGCCCTCACCTGAAGAGCTAAGCATCCGCGCAAACACGTTCGAGAGCACAAAGATCTACGATCGCTCAGGCAGGCTGTTGTTCGAGGTCTTTGATCCCAGCGGCGGCCGCCGCACGAGGGTATCGCTGGCGCGCATTCCCCTGGAGGTGCGCAATGCGACAATCGCCACGGAAGACCCCACCTTTTATGCCAATCCGGGTTTCAATCCGCTGAGCATTCTGCGCGCCTTTTACTACAACTTACGCGAACGGGACATCGTCTCGGGCGCAAGCACGATCACCCAGCAACTGGTCAAGTATGTGTTCCTTTCTCCCGAAGTCACCTACTCGCGCAAGATCAAAGAAGCCATTCTGGCCACAGAGCTAACGCGCCGCTACTCAAAAGACGAGATCCTGGAGCTGTATCTGAACCAGATCTACTATGGCAACCTGGCCTATGGCATCGGCACCGCCGCAGAGGTGTACTTCAATAAGCCAGTGGAAGAATTGACGCTGGCCGAGGCCACACTGCTCGCCGGCATACCACAGGCGCCCGCCATCTACGATCCCTACACCAACTTGGCGGCAGCGAAGATCCGTCAGGGGATCGTCTTGGACTTGATGGTCAAGCGTGACTACATCACTGCAGAGGAGACGCGCAAGGCCCAGACCGAGCCACTCGAACTGGCCCCACCGCGCATTGAGATGAAGGCACCACACTTTGTGGTGTACGTTCGGGAACAGCTCGAAGCCGAGTACGGGATCGAGTTCGTGTACCGTGGCGGCTTGCGGGTGTATACGACTCTGGACATGGAGATGCAGGAGTCCGCCGAGCGCATCGTTCGGGAGAGGGTTGCCACCCTGGGTGAACTGGAGGCCACCAACGGAGCGCTCGTGGCCTTGAACCCACAAAACGGCCAGATCCTGGCCATGGTGGGCAGTGCGGACTTTTACAACGCGGAGATCGATGGTCAGGTCAATGTAGCCATGAGGCCACGACAACCGGGGTCATCGATAAAGCCTGTGAACTATGTGACCGCCCTTGAGCGTGGTTGGACCGCAGCCAGCTTCATCATGGATATCAAAACGCAGTTTCCTGACGGCGCGAACCCGCCCTACGAGCCGCGCAATCACGACAATCAGGAACACGGGCCGGTGCTTGTGCGTGGCGCACTCGCCCGCTCGCTGAACATACCGGCAGTCAAGACGCTGCAGTTCGTGACACTGCCGGGCATGCTGGAAATGGCGCACCGGCTGGGTATCACATCGCTAAACCGGCCAGACTATGGCCTGTCTTTGACCCTCGGTGGCGGCGATGTGAAGCTGCTGGAACTGGCCGGGGCCTACGCCGCTTTTGCCAACGGTGGTCGGCGCGTGCGACCCACCCCCATCTTGCGTGTTGAGGACAGCGATGGCCGCCTGATCACTGAGGCCCCAAGTGAGGCAGGCGAGCAGGTGCTGGACCCGCGCCACGCCTACCTGATCACGAGCATTCTATCAGACAGCGAAGCGCGCCTGCCCACTTTCGGTCCCAACAATGTCCTGGAGCTGTCTCGACCGGCAGCCGTCAAGACTGGGACGACGGATGACTACCGCGATGCATGGACCATCGGATACACGCCAAACTTGGTCGCCGGCGTGTGGGTCGGCAACGCTGATAACACGCCGATGAATCGGGTATTTGGTTCACGCGGGGCCGGACCCATCTGGCGCGACTTTATGGAGGAGGTGCTGCGCGACTCGCCAGTGCAGGGTTTTTCCATGCCGGACGGAATGGTGACCGTCGAGATCTGCCCAATCTCCGGCAAGCTGCGGACAGAGAAATGCCCTCCGGCAGTCCAAGAGGTTTTTCTGCAGGGTAGCGAGCCAACGGAGCCGTGTGACATCCATGTGGAGGTGCCGATCTGTTCAGTGAGTGGCAAGCGAGCCACAGAGTTCTGTCCACAGAACGTTGTGGACAGACACTACCATGAGGTGTACCCACCTGAGTACCGAACTTGGGCCGAAGCCAACGGGAAACAGCAGCCACCGGCAGACCTTTGCGACACCCACACGGAGCCCCCGCGCGTCGAGATCGTGCGGCCGCGGGATGGCGACATCATAGAAGGCATCGTGCCCGTGCATGGCAGTGCACGGATGGGTGACCTTGACCATTTCGAGGTTCAGTACGGAAGTGGCGACAACCCATTCAGTTGGAACGAGGTGGCTCGACAGGGGTTTGCCTTGGTGGATGCGGTCTTGGGTGCATGGGATACGCGACAGCTGCTGAATGGCTTGTACTCCCTGCGCGTCGTGGTGTTTGACCACCGCGGCAACGCTGCGGCATCGCCCGCAGTTCGCGTCAGAGTGGTGAATCCCACCCCGACGACTTCGCCGACGCCCACAGCAACCACCACTGCAACCCAGACGCCGACGTCCACGCCTACACCCACCCACACAATGACGCCGCAGGCTACGGGGACGTCCACACCAACCCTGCTGCCCTTTGCGACCTTCACTCCGTTTTGGAGCCCGACGGAGACACCGACGATGCCCGCAAGTCCGGCTCCCACGCCCAGCGAGACGCCAGCACCGTCACCAACGGCTGAGCAGCCCACACTGACGGCCGTCCC
>JBFEPU010000214.1:0-5185 GCA_041549915.1 Anaerolineae bacterium
CACCTATCAGGCTGGGACCCGCAGACCTGTTCCCGCTCTGCGTGGCATAGACCTAACCATCACCGCCGGAGAATACGTGGCTGTAATCGGTGCCAACGGTTCCGGCAAGTCTACCCTCCTGCGGCACCTCAATGCCCTTTTGCTGCCCACATCGGGCAATGTATGGGTTGCGGACCGCATTACCTCGGACACGACCAACCTACGATTCATCCGCAGTGCCGTCGGCATGGTGTTCCAGGCCCCTGACAGCCAGATCGTGGCCAGCGTGGTGGAGGAAGACGTCGCCTTTGGCCCGGAGAACCTGGGCATCCCCACAGATGAGCTCCATGAGCGCGTGGAGTCGGCATTATCCACTGTCGGTCTGTGGGAGCTCCGCCAGCGAGCCTCACACTTGCTCTCAGCCGGGCAGAAGCAGCGCGTTGCCATTGCGTCCGCGCTGGCAATGCGTCCCCGTTGTATGCTGTTCGACGAGGCCACTTCCATGCTCGATCCGGTCGGACGAATGCAACTCCTTGAGACGATCGAGCGACTCCACGATGATGGCATAACGATTGTCACGGCCACGCACAACATGGCGGAAGCAGCGCGAGCGCAGCGCGTGGTTGCGTTATCCGAGGGACGTATAGCGCTCCAGGGACACCCTCGCTCTGTCTTCACGCAGGTGGAGCAGCTCAGGGCCCTGGAACTGGATGTTCCTCAGGCCACACAGCTGGCACGGGCCGTCGCTGAGAGGGTGGCGCACTTCCCAAGCGATGTGCTGACCGTGGCGGAACTCGTCGATAGCGTGGCGGCACGCTTGGGGAGTGCTGCCGGAGACAGTTCATGACAGCGCCCGTGACGCCGCTCATTCAGGTGCGCGCACTCGGGCACGCGTACCTGCGAGGCACACCACTTGAGGTCCGCTCTCTAGACGACGTTGATCTTGAGGTCTGCGCCGGAGATGTCGTGGGAATCGTTGGGCCAACGGGCTCCGGCAAGTCCACGCTGCTCCAGCACCTCAATGGGCTGCTGCCTCCACAGGACGGCGAAGTATGGGTGAACGGCGTCGCTCTGTCCGACCCAGCGGTGGACATCCGCGCCATACGGCAACGCGTAGGACTTCTCTTCCAGAGCCCGGAAGACCAGTTGTTCGAGCGCTACGCCGGAGACGACGTCGCCTTTGGGCCGCGCAGCCTGGGTCTGCCAGCAGAGGAGGTGCGCGACCGGGTGCGCAAGGCACTGGATGATGTGGGCCTGCCCTTTGCCTACAAGGACCGTCTGATCGCAGAGCTGAGTGAGGGACAGAAGAGACGGCTGGCTCTGGCGGGGGTGTTAGCCATGGAGCCGCAGGTGCTGGTGCTGGACGAGCCAACCGCAGGCCTTGACCCACAGGGTCGGCGTGAACTGTTGGGGGTCCTCTCCGGTTGGTGTGCCCGCGATCAGCGTGCGATTGTGCTGGCCTCGCACAACATGGAGGACGTCACTGCCGTGTGCACCTACGTCCACGTGCTCGTGGGAGGGACGGTGCTCCTGCACGGCTTGCCCCGTGAGGTATTCCAAGACGCCGATTTGCTGGAGCGGTACGGATTGGCCATCCCGGCTGCCACCGAGACTATGCACATGCTGCGCGAGCGCGGCTTTCCGGTCTCGACCAATGTCCTGTTCACGGATGAGGCAGCCCGAGAGATCGAGGGATTATTCGGTGGCCGGGCCATCTGAGTTCGAATTGCTGGGACGAGTCACCATTGGGCAATACCTGCCCACTGGCTCGCGCCTACACCACCTCGACCCGCGGATCAAGCTGTTGATGGTGGTGTTGATGATCACTGCGGTCATCGTGAGCCATAGTCTCGTGGGGCTGGCACTCTTGCTGGCGGTTGTGGTCGCAGGTCTGCTGAGCGCTCGCATCCCGCTTCGGTTCGCATTGGCGGGCCTCGGACCAATGCTGCCCTTCCTCCTTCTGTTGGCCTTGCTGCAAGTATTCGCCATCCCGCAGTACGGTGCGGGTGCGACCGTCATCTGGCAATGGAGCATCTTGAAGGCAACCGATCGCAGCGTGCTGGCAGGCGCACTGCTGATCGCACGGTTCACCGTCATGGTGCTCGGGATCAGTCTTTTCTCGTTCTCAACCACCACCACAGAGTTGACTCACGGGGTTGAGCACCTACTGCGCCCGCTGCAGGCACTTGGCGTGCCGGCGCATGAGTTCGCCCTGGTGGTGAACATCGCGATCCGTTTTCTGCCCATCCTGGCCGAGGAAGCGGAGCGGCTGATGAAAGCACAGGCTTCGCGAGGTGCAGATTTCGGCCGCGGGCAGCGCAACTTTATCGCCAGAACACGCAGGCTCCTGCCGCTGCTGGTACCCTTGTTCCTGGTGAGCCTGCGACGGGCAGAGCAACTGATCGAGGCCATGGAAGCCCGCTCCTACTTGGGCGGCAAAGGGCGCACGCACCTGATTTCTCTGCGAGCCCGACCATCGGATTATGTCGCCCTGGTTGGTGTGGCTGGACTTGCTGCACTCGTCGTCCAGCTCAGTGCGGCCAACGCCGACGCCTTCGCGTGGCATTGGCTGACCGATCGCTTGTTGTAACAACATGTGGAGAGACCAAAACAAAGGAGGTACGCAGAAATGAACCCGACTACCCGCAAAATCGTGATCGCTGGCGCAATGAGCGCTCTATCGGTGCTCCTGGGAAGCACTGTGCTTGGGTTCATCCCCTGGTGGACCGGGACATCCCTGACTTTCATGACCGTGCCTGTGATTGTCGGGGCGGTGCTAGAAGGACCATGGGTTGGGTTAGCCATTGGCTTCGTTCTAGGCGCATCTAGCCTTGTGCAAGCCAATATCGCACCACGGGGACCGGGCGATGTGATCTTCACCAACCCGCTGATATCCATAGCACCACGGCTCTTCATCGGACCAGTCTCTTGGTTGGTCCACCAGGCTCTTCGAGACCAGGACGACAGCCTAGCCCTGAAAGTCGCCGCAGTCGCTGGAAGCCTGGTCAACGTTATCTTGGTGTTGGTAATGTTGGGTCTGCACCAAAGCACTCCCCAGACGCTCGGCAACCCCGTTGCTCGGACCTTGATGTTTGCCGCCGGCGTGGGCAGCGCCCTGCTAGTAGCGTGGCTGGTATACAGGGTCCTGAAGGGGGATAGGGCTCCTGTCACACTGACAGTAGTGGGCATGGCTGGCAGCCTGACGAACACCATCCTGGTGTTGGGCGTCATCGGCCTGCTACAGATCGCCCCCTGGACAGCGCTGGTGCCCATTGCACTGTTCAATGGGCTGCCTGAGGCAGTCGTCGCGGCCATCATCACAGTGGCGGTCGTGACGGCCTGGAGAGGCATTGACACCGGGCGCACGGGCTCAACGGTCTGAAAGAAGGGTGACGCTGATGCTGCTCTGCATTGACATCGGCAACACTAATATCGTGTTGGGTCTGTGGCATCAGGGCAAGTGGCAGGCCAACTGGCGGGTGCGTACCGTGCGCGACCAGATGCCTGACGAGTACGCTATCCTGCTCAACGCGCTGTTGAACCAGAGTGGCTACCAGATGGCGCAGATCAACCGCGCAGTCGTGGCCAGCGTGGTGCCACCATTGAGAACGGTGTTTGCGGAACTGTTCGAGCGGTACCTGGGGGCTGAGCCACTCGTGGTGGGTCCAGGAGTTCGCACGGGTCTCCGGATCCGGATCGACAACCCGGTCGAACTGGGCGCAGACCTCGTCGCCGATGCACTCGCAGCCTATGACCGCTTCCACGGCGCCTGCATTATCGTCGACTTTGGGACGGCGACGACCTTCAGTGCCGTGTCAGACGAGGGCGACTTTCTGGGTGTAGCGATCGCCCCTGGACTCGGTGTGGCTGCCGACGCACTTGCCAACCGCGCCGCGCAGCTGCCCCGCGTCAGCCTAGTTCCGCCCCCAGCCGCCATCGGGAAGAACACGGTACACTCGATGCAGTCGGGGCTCATCTACGGCTACGTCGGCCTGGTCGAGGGCCTGATTGGTCGCATCCGTGTTGAGCTGGGTGGCCAGGCACAAGTGATCGGAACCGGGGGGCTCAGCAGCGTGCTTGCCCCGCTGACGGATCAGATCACCGTGGTTGATCCTTGGCTGACGCTTGACGGCTTGCGACTGATCAGCGAGCGAAACCCAGTTTGAGCCAAGCCAACGCGCTTGGCGCCATGCTCACGACAGCGCGCGGCGACAGTCAAGCCAGACGAAGCGCCTTCACGGCCCACGAAATCAAGGGCACCGTGGTTCCGCTGTCCTGCGCAGCCCGTAGCCGAAACCGCCCATGTTAGACAGCGGGTTGTGGAACTCTGGGCAGCCTAGTGACGTCGCTAGTATAGTCGCTCACGCCCGTTAGGGCCTGCGTCTGTCGTTTCTTGGTGCGTCACAGCCCCAAGCAAGCACCTTGGTCAGGTTCGGGCCATTTGAAGAACGTGACACTGAGGAGGCATCACCCATGATTCGTGCTCGCGTGCCGCTTGCCCTCGCTCTTGCTGCGACCACTGCGGTCTTGCTTCTCGCGACGGCCTGCGATATCCCGAGGCCGACTCCGTCGCCCACGGCAACTGCCCTTCCTCCCCAGCCGCCTAAGATCATCCGCTGGGCGCCTGTCCGAGGACAGGAGCAGGGCCTTGACGAGCCCATTGCCATCACCTTCGATCAGCCCATGGATCGAGAGGCCGTGAGCTCGGCATGGGCCATATCCCCAGAAGTCCCGGGCACGTTGGCGTGGAAAGACAACACCTTGTCCTTCACGCCCTCTGCCGATGCCCTCGCTCGAGCAACGACCTATCGGGTAACTCTCAGCACCGAGGCACGCAGCTCAGCCGGACTGCCGCTGGCCGAGGCCTTTGTACTCGATCTAAACACCGTCGGCTACCTTGAAGTCAGCAGCGTGCAGCCTGCCCCCGGCACGAAGGAGGTGGCAGCCGATTCGGTGATCACGGTTGTGTTCAATCGCCCGGTCGTGCCGCTGACCGCGGTCTCACAGCCGGGCCAGTTGCTGCCCCTCCAGTTCAGCCCGCCGATCAGTGGCGAGGGTCAGTGGCTCAACACATCGATCTATGCCTTCAAAGCCACGCCAGGCCTAACGCCTGGCACTGCCTTCAAGGCCACAGTCGCAGCCGAGCCACTGGCAGAGGTCTTGAATGCTGTGCTCGCTGAGGACTATGTGTGGGAATTCAGCACCG
>JBFEPU010000215.1:0-5143 GCA_041549915.1 Anaerolineae bacterium
AGACGGCGCTGAAGCCGTCGCGGAGGCACGTAGGCTGCAGCCCGACGTCATCCTGCTGGACCTGGTCATGCCGCGTATGGGCGGCCTCGAGGCAATTGGCGAGATCAAGCGCAACCATCCTGACGCGCGCATCCTGGTGCTGACCAGCTTCGACGAGGATGAGAAAGTGTTCCAGGCCATCCAGTCGGGGGCGCTGGGCTACCTTTTGAAGGACGCTTCCCCCGACGAGTTGCTGGGCGCCATCCGAGAGGTGCACCGCGGCGAGCCGTCGATGCAACCCACCATCGCCCACAAGGTGATGCGCGAGCTGCAGCGCACGTCCAATCTGCCGCCCACTGAGGAGCCGCTGACAGCGCGTGAGGTGGAGGTACTGAAGTGGGTGGCCCAGGGTCTGTCGAACCAGGAGATCGCTGACAAGCTGGTCATCAGCGAGCGAACGGTGCGCACCCATGTCAGCAACATCCTCAGCAAACTGTACCTGGCCAACCGCACCCAGGCCGCGCTGTACGCGCTGAGAGAGGGCCTAGCATCGCTTGAAGATGAGCCCTAGGTCTAGCTGAACCTACGTCGTTTGTCACACTGATCTCTACACCACCTGACACAGAGAGACCGCTTTGCAAGCGGTCTTTTTGATTTAGGTCAGGTTCTATCTTGCGACCGATGCGCTGAGGCGTGAAAGATGATACACTGGGTTTGAACAATGACACGGAAGACAGGGATGCACGACTTGAGCGAGAACAGCGCAGCGAGGAGAATCCTGGTCGTAAGCGGAGCGAGCTCCATGCAGGATGGACTGCTGGCGCTGCTCAGCGCGATGCCAGCGGTGGAAGTGGTGGGTGCAGCGCATGATGCCGCTTCAGCGCTCAGAATGATCAACGAACACCGTCCACAGCTGACGGTGCTGGACAGCAACCTGCTTGCGGGTGATGCCTGCAGCCTGCTGCGCGAGATCCTGGCAGGACAGCCCCCAACGCGCTGCATCGTGTTGGCAGAGGATGTCAAAGAGCTGAAGGAGTTTGAGATTGCCGGGGCCGACGCTGCTTTGGTGAAGGGGTTCCCGCCAGCACAGCTCATCGCGGCGATCGAGCGGCTGCTCCCGTCCGGCGCGCATCCATGAGCGGAGAACCTTGACGAACAGGACCAGGAGGTTAGGATGACCGGAGAGAAGAAGAATAGCCACTGAAACCACGCCAGGCACCACACTACCACAAGCGGAGAGCGCAGGCACGCAGGAGTTGCGAATGGAGAGCTGGTACGGGCTTTTTTGGAAGCACAAGAACCGACACGGTGAGCTGTTGAGAGCTGCGGAACGAGAGCGGGTGGCCAACCAGCTGCTCAGCCGAGGGCGGATCGCGGATCATCCTATGGACACGCCCGCCGACCGCGCCGAAAGAGACAGCAGGCCCTGTCCCGTTCCATCTGGCAACCTGAGGAGAGCAGCGGAAATCCAGGATCCATAGCTGGGCCCTGAGATAAAGGAGAAAGGAGTGCTTACATCATGGATTACACGAAGATACTGAAGCGGTCATGGCACAACGTCTGGCACTACCGCGCCCTGTGGATCTTTGGCCTGATCCTGGCATTGACCACAGTCTCGCTCGAAGGCGCGGTGTGGTACCGCGGGCGTGACTGGGAGGAGCTGCCAGAGGAGGTCATCCAACTCAACCTTCCCCGTGGATACGTGGTCACTATCCCGGGCCAGATTCGCCTTGATGATGTGACCCGCTTTGAGAGGATCATTGTCAACTACAAGCATCAACTTGACAGTTACCCTCGTCAGCCAGGCGAAATCGTTATCAACTATGACCCGCCCGCTGATCTGTCGGTCGAGGCGATGTGGATGAACCGACAGGGCAAGCCGCACGTCCGCACGTTCCGCGTCCTGCCCGAGGTCGCCGACGCGGGGATTGCCCTGGCATTCGCGTTGGCAGGTGCGCTCGCCCTCCTGTTCGTCATGAGCAGGGTCTTGCGGTATGTGAGCGAAGCTGCCCTTCTGCGCATGGTGGACGACTACGAGAAGACGGGGAAGCGCTGCACAAGGCGCCAGGGGTGGCGGCTTGGTTGGTCACGCAGTGCGTGGCGCATATTCAGCATCAACTGGGCAGTCAACCTGCCGGCAGGACTGGCTCTGCTGTGCCTGCTGCTGGTCGTGGGCCTGCCGCTCGTGGTGTGGGTGCGCCCCGGGAACATGGTGCGCGCACTGGGTACCGGGGTGAGCCTCGCGTTCCTGCTGATGTGGATCGCCCTGGCGATGGTGATCGGCCCGATCCTTGCCGTGCTCAAGCGTTTCTCCTGGCGAGCCGCTGCACTGGAACGTCGGGGGGTGGCTGCTTCGATGCGGCGCGGATTGGCCATGATGAGGCAGTATCCCAAGGAGGCCGTCCTGACTTGGCTGATCATGGCGCTGCTGGGCCTCGCATGGCCGCTGCTGATGGCTCCTGCCGCGCTCCTGTTGGCCGCCCTAGGCCTAGCGGCCGGTGCAGCATCCACGCTCGTGGTGGGTGGCGTGGCCTGGGTCGTCTGGCACGAGGCCACGAGGTGGGTTGTGGCCGCCCTACTGGTGGGTATACCCACCTTCTTGCTGGTGCTCGGCCTGCCGTTGGCCTTTCTCGGGGGACTGCGGAGAGTGTTCCAGTCGAGCACGTGGACGCTGACCTATCGCGAGCTGCGGGCCAAGGAAAGCGTGCAGCCAGGACCGTCTCTAGAGTTTGATGAAGCGGGCCTTGAGCCGGCACCAAGCGCATAGTGAGGATGGCCCCTCACGGGGCCATCCTGTGCCCAGGCATGACGGGATGCACAGTCGGTCGGCGCGCCGGGAGCTATAATAGAGAGATGAACGAAGGTGAGCGAACGTGACACGGAGAGGGTGGCTGCTGATTCTGACAATCGCTATGTTGCTGTCCGGCTGTGCTCCATCGGGGACAACTGTGACCGAGACTGCTACGGGGCCTTCGCTCAAGACGCTCGACGGAGGCTGGGTGTCTGTGGATGAGCTGGAGGACTTTATCAACGATACCATGCAGCAGGCGGGGGTCACCGGGCTCTCGTGCGCCATCATCAATGATTCGCAAATCGTGTACCGCCAGGCCTTTGGCGTGAAGGACACGAACATCGCTGTCCGAGCCGACGAGAACACGATCTTCGCCGCAGCCTCTTTCAGCAAGCCGTTGTTCGCCCATCTGGTGATGCTGCTCACGGAAGAAGGTATCATCGAGCTGGACAGACCGCTGCAGGACTATTTGAGCAAAGCGCTCCCTGACTACCCAGGCTACGCAGATCTGGAGGGAGATAACCGCTACAAGCAAATCACGGCTAGGATGGCCCTCAGTCACAGCATTGGTTTCCCCAACCACAGGTGGCTCACCGCAGACGGCAGGCTGAGGTTCCTGTTCGAGCCAGGGTCGAGGTTCCATTACTCTGGCGAAGGGATCCAGCTGCTGCAGATGGTCATCGAAGAGATCACCGCGAAGGGTCTGGAGGACTTGGCCCAGGAGAAGGTGTTTGGGCCGCTGGGCATGGGCAAAAGCAGCTATGTATGGCAGCCAGCATATGAAGACAACTGTGCCGTGCCCCACGATGAGTTCGGGAGGCCCAAGCGGCTGCAGAGGCGGACAGGGGCGGATGCCGCTGGTTCGATGGTAACCACGGCCGGCGACTATGCCCAGTTCGTGACAGCGCTGCTGAACGCCACAGGTCAGCGAAAAGCGACCATCGAGGAGATGCTGCAGCCCCAGATCGCAATCTCCTCCACGAGCATGTTTGGGCCAGGTTCCTGGGAGGATACGGACAGGGATCGTCGCGCGAGCCTGTCGTGGGGGCTGGGATGGGGACGCTTCGACAGCGACCACGGCCGGGCATTCTTCCACACGGGGCACGACTTTGGGTGGCAGAACTACACCGTCACCTATCCCGACAAGGGCATCGGAATCGTCCTTCTGAGCAACAGCGACAACTTTGAGAGCGTGGCTCGAGAGATTGTCGGCAAAGCCATTGGCGACCTCCAGTCGCCCTTCGATTGGCTAGGCTACATTCCCTTTGACCCAGCGAAGGTCAAGACCCCGCCGCCGGAACCTGTGGCCATTGAGGTTGCCCCGGCTATCCTGGCTTCCTACACCGGCACATATGCGTGGAGTCAAGACGGCGAAGAACGTCTCATCCGCATCAAGCTGGAGGGCAAGCAACTGTTCATAACAGATGGCGAGGAGTCGGAACCTCTGTACGCTGAGACTGAAACGATGTTCTTTGTGCAAGGTGACGACACCCGGTTCCTGTTCACAAAAGATCAGAACGATGCAGTGACAGGGTTGAGCATTGTGATCCAGGGCCTGACGCTGCCCGTGGCAAGAAAGATAGAGTAGACCGAATCGCAGGCCAACGGTACGGCTCAACCTTGCTGGGCTCGACCGAACCAAGCCAGTAGGAGAGAAGGAATGAGACGTGAGATTGCTGCCTTGTGTGCCCTGGCCTTGACGATTGCCGGAGGCGTGGGGTGTGGCCAAGAGAGCAAACCAGCCGTCCAGGAGCTGGAGGTGCCTGCCGGTGACGTCACCCTGTACGCCAGGATTGCAGGCAACGCCAATTCGCGAGCGATGCTGGTCGCTCTCCACGGTGGGCCAGGGAACAGCAGCGACTATATGGTCAGCCTGGAGCAGCTCGCCGGGCCTCAGCTGGCCGTGGTGACGTACGACCAGCGTGGAACAGGCCGCTCCAGCGAGCCAAGCGAGGGCTACGCCATGGCCAATTACATCGCTGACCTGGAGGCCATACGGCAGGCTATCGGCACCGAAGCTATAGACTTGCTGGGCCACTCCTGGGGCGGCGTGCTGGCCCTGCGCTATGCCGCGGCCTATCCGCTGAGGGTGCGCTCGATCATCCTCGCGGGCAGTGGGGTACTCACTCCCGAGGCGAGCCAGTCGGCGCAGGAGAGCAGGGCGCGGCGAATCCAGAACCTGCAGGAACATGGCATCATCCCCCGCACCCTCCAGTCAATCGAAGATCTTCTGCCGGCCTACTTCTCCAATCCTCACTTTGAGCTGCCTGACGAGCTCAAGAGTATGTACTACGACCCAATGGTAGAGCAGGAGACCTGGGAGGCCATGCAAGATGAAAACCTTGGCGCTGGACTGGAGTCACTTGCCCAGCC
>JBFEPU010000216.1:0-5118 GCA_041549915.1 Anaerolineae bacterium
CTCGCCTATCGGGATATCTTCAATCCTGAAACCCTGGAGCATCTGGCCTTCACCCCCTTTCTGGGAACGCAACTCTCCATGGCAATCGTCATTGTGCTGCTGCTTTTCGGCGGAACGGTCGGCAAGAGCGCCCAGTTCCCACTCCATGTCTGGTTGCCTGACGCCATGGTGGCCCCCACCCCGGCCTCAGCCCTCATTCACGCCGCTACCGTGGACTCGGCTGGCGTGTTCCTGATGGTGCGCGCCTTCCCGCTCTTCGCAGTGGTTGAGGGAAGCGTGGAGGTGGCCGTTGTGGCGGCCATCGGTGCATTCACCGTCCTCTTGTCCTCCATCATCGCCATCGCGCAAAACGACATCAAGCGCGTGCTAGCCTTCTCCACCATCAGCCAGTTGGGCTACATGGTCGCTGCGTTGGGCGTTGGGGCCTACGTGGCCGGCACGTTCCACCTGATCACTCACGCCTTCTTCAAGGCGCTCTTGTTCCTCGGCTCCGGTTCCGTGATTCACGCGATGCAACAGGCACATCATCACGCTCGTGAGCCCGAGCGTTGGCACGGCGAACACGACGAGCAAAGGGACAAGGAATTCAGTCCCGGCGACATGCGGAATATGGGCGGACTGGCGAAGCGCATGCCGCGTACCTTCTGGACGTTCATCATCGGCGCCCTGGCACTGTCCGGCTTCCCGCTCGTCACCGCCGGCTTCTGGTCGAAGGACAAGATCCTAGCAGAGGCTTGGGAGGTTCGCGAGGTCTTCTGGGTGCTGGCCGTGTCAGCCGGCCTGACGGCTTTCTACACCATGCGCCAGATCTGCATGACCTTCCTCGGTCAGCCGCGCACCAGGGAGGCAGGGCGCGTTGTGGAGAGCGTGCCCTCGATGACTGTGCCGCTGATCATTCTGGCGATCTTTGCTCTGGGCCTGGGGTGGATCGGAATAGCGGAGGATTTCCCAGTCATCGGCGGATTGATACCTGACTGGGTCCATCACTTTGTGGGGTCAACGATCGAGCCCATCGAGGCGATAGAGGATCTGTCACAGGCAGTTGGGCCGACGACGGAGGAGGTTCTGGAGTTCGAGGTGCTCCCTCTGGTAACGGGGGCGCTCTTCGGGCTGGGCGGGCTGGCGCTTGGCTGGCTGATCTACGGCCGGCAGCCGCTGCTGGCTGGCGAGATGGACCGGGCCGAGGCGGCGATGCGCAGGATGCGGCTGGGCCGGCTGTACCAGGCGATGCGCGATCGATTCTATTTCGATGAGATATACCAGGCCACTATCGTACGCAGCTCCATCCTGCTCGCCGCCCTGCTGCACGCGTTTGATCGTGGAGTGCTAGACGGACTGGTGAACCTGGCTGGGCGTGTGGGACAGGCCACATCCGCAGTCAGCGACAACTTCGACTTGCGGGTCGTGGATCGTCTGGCGAACCTGACCGGATCGGGCGTGCGCGCGCTTTCCGATAAGAGTGGCGTCTTCGACCTGCGCGTCGTGGATCGCGCAGTGAGTGGGGTGGGCGAGGCGGTCAAAGGTGGCGGACGGTTGATCCGCCCCATCCAGACCGGTAGGGTGCAGAACTACCTGCTGCTGGCGTGCCTGATGATGCTGGCGCTGGTGCTGGCTTTCGGTCTGATCCGATTCCTGCAGATCTGGTGAAGGAGAGCATGCTGTGAACTTCCCAATCCTGAGCGTCACCCTGTTTGCCCCGCTGGTGGGCGCACTTGCGATCATGATCATTCCGGGAGAGAGCGACAGGATGATCCGGCGCGTAGGGACCACGGTCGCTTTCCTGACGCTCATCCTGGCGATCGTTATCTGGTTAGGTGTGGCGCGGGCGGGGGCGAGTGAGATGCAATACTCGGAGCGTTACGCCTGGATCCCGGCCTTTAACATCTGGTATCACCTGGGAGCGGACGGTCTCAGCGCACCAATGGTCTTCTTGACCGCCCTGCTCACGACGCTCTCGCTGTTCTACTCGGCCTACAGCATCGAGACACGGGTCAAGGAATACTACTTCCTCTTCCTCCTGCTGGAAATGGGTATGCTCGGTGTCTTCCTCTCCCTCGACCTGGTGCAGTTCTACGTCTTCTGGGAGATAGGACTCGTGCCGATGTTCCTGCTCATTGGCATATGGGGCGGGGAGCGGCGCGACTACGCGGCCATCAAGTTCTTCCTCTATACGCTGGCTGGCAGTGTGGCGATGTTGCTGGCAATCCTGGCCGTCTATTTCCAGACTGGCACCTTCGAGATTGCGGAGGCAGCGGCGGCCAAGCCCTTCGCTGGCAACTTCAACTGGGCCAGCCTGGCTTTCTGGGCCCTTTTCGTCGCCTTTGCCATCAAGGTGCCCTCTTTCCCCTTCCACACCTGGCTGCCCGATGCCCACACCGAGGCGCCAACCGCGGGCAGCGTCATCCTGGCGGGAATTCTGCTGAAATTGGGAGGCTATGGGCTGATCCGCATCGCATTACCCCTCTTCCCCGAGCCGTTCCATCACTTTGTGGTGCGGGTGCCCATTATCCCCGTCTTGGCCGTAGTGAGCATCGTCTATGGGGCGCTGGTATGCATGGCCCAGTGGGATTTCAAACGGCTGATTGCCTATTCCTCGGTAGCCCACATGGGCTATGTCACACTGGGTGTGTCGTCGGCCGCGGCGAGCTTCGGGATGTTGGGCAGCCAGGAAGTCGTCAATGCTGCCGCGTCGGGTCTCAACGGAGCGGCGATGCAGATGTTCACGCACGGCATCATCACCGGCGGGCTCTTTTTCTTGGTGGGCATCATCTACGAGCGTACCCACACCAGGGACTTGCGAGCCTTTGGTGGGCTTGCCAGTCAGATACCCTACTACTACGGTATCACATTGGTGACGGGCCTTGCCTCGCTGGGGCTGCCTGGGCTAGCCGGGTTCTGGAGTGAATTCTTCGTCTTCCGGAGTACGGTGCGCTTCATCCCCGCCGCGGCCTTTGTCGGCGTGCTAGGTGTGGTCTTCACAGCGGCCTACATCCTGTGGAAAATCGTGCAGCACGTCTTCCTAGGGACGCTCGACCGCGAGCGATGGGGCACCGTGCCGGATATGAAGTGGTGGGAGAAGGTAACGATGTGGCCGCTAGTGCTGATCATGGTCATCTTGGGTTTGTATCCCACCCCCCTGCTGGATATGCTCAACTCTGCGCTGACAGCGCTGTTGGAAAGGCTGCCGTAGAGCCCCCATCGCTGGAAGGCACAGCGGGGGGAAGACCTCCCAGCGCTCGTGGGGGAGGG
Organism: Anaerolineae bacterium; assembly: GCA_041549915.1. GTDB lineage: Bacteria > Chloroflexota > Anaerolineae > UBA2200 > UBA2200 > JBFEPU01. The sequence goes on from JBFEPU010000216.1 coordinate 3,250, forward strand.
CCGGGCCCGAGCCATAGGGGGCAATAGGAATCAGGAGATCAGAGCTTGAGTCTCGGAGAACCGACACTGACACTGGGACGGACGCTGTGGCTGCTCTCGCCGGAGTTGGTCATCCTGTTCGCAGGCATTCTCATCCTGGGACTGGATGCGATTGACCTCAGTCGGGAGGACAAAGGCTGGCTGCCATACGTCGCGCTGATGGGACTGGCCGGCTCGCTGATCGCCACGTTCAGACTTTGGGGCTGCAACACACGGGTGCTCTTCGTGCTCTCCTGTGACCCCTTCGCGCTAGTGGTGAAAATGGTTGCCCTGATTTCGACGGCGATCGTGATCCTCGCCTCCGACGTCTATATGCGAGCCCGCAGTCGACACCGGGGTGAGTTCTATGCCCTATTGCTGTTCTCGGCGCTGTCAATGTGCCTGCTGAGCGGGGCGACCAACCTGATCATGATCTTCCTGGCCCTGGATTTCTTCACCATCACCTTGTACGTCCTCACCGGCTACCTGCGCGACGATCGGCGCTCTACTGAGGCAGCGATCAAGTATCTCCTGTACGGTGCAGCCCTTTCGGCAGTGATGCTCTTTGGTATGTCGTGGCTCTATGGACTGACTGGCTCTACGGACCTGCGAGGGATCGCGGCCGCCCTGAGAGAAACAGAGTATACGTTGCGGCCAATCGTTCTTCCGGCGCTGATCCTGATGGTGGCAGGCTTGGGCTTTAAGGTGGCCGCTGTGCCCTTCCACCAGTGGGCGCCGGATGCCTACGAGGGCGCACCGACTCCCGTCACAGCGTTCCTCTCGGTAGGGCCCAAGATTGCCGGCTTCGGGATCATAGTGCGGGTGATGTTGACCGCGCTGCCGATAGACCTGAAGAGTCTGGCCACCGACTGGCGTGCGCTGCTGATGGCTATGGCTGTGCTCACCATGACCGTCGGTAACCTGGTGGCGCTGTGGCAGCAGAACATCAAGCGACTCCTGGCCTATTCGAGCATTGCGCAGGCCGGATACATTCTCATTGGCGTGGTGGCAGCGTCGCCAATGGGAGTGACGGCGGTGGTGCTGTACCTGACGGTCTATGCGCTGACCAAGCTGGGAGCTTTCAGTGCGGTCATCGCTTTCTCCAACCAGACCGGCTCCGACGCCATTGAGGATTACGCCGGACTGAGCAAGCGGGCACCGTCGCTGGCCATGGTGCTGCTGATCTGCCTGCTTTCGCTCGGGGGCATTCCACCGACGGCTGGATTCATCGGCAAACTGTACCTGTTCTCCGCAGCGATTGAGGAGGGGTTGCTCTGGCTGGCCGTCGTTGGCGTGATCAACAGCGTCATTTCATTCTCCTACTACTGGAAGATCATCCGTGCCATGTACATCGTCCCGCCGCAGGCGGAGGAGCCGCTGAGGATCTCGCCTTCGCTAGCGGTCGCGCTGGGGGTGACGGTGGCGGGTGTGCTCATTGTCGGTGCTTTCCCGGGACCGCTCCTGGCGCTGATCCAGACCACCGCGCAGACCTTTTTCGGCGGCTGATGCGCTCGGAGATAGACCCTACAGCAAGACGCTGACGACATGGTGCCCAGCGCCCCTCTCTACGACCCGGACGTGCACGACTCCTGGGGCCGGCGCGTGGCCCTGTGTGGGGTGGCCCATTGCTACCCCTCACTCCACCCCTCTCCCCAGGCACGCCAAGCCTGTGCAGTGCGAAATGAATGCCGTGGGGAGAGGGTGAAGCAACCGCCCTGCCCCATTGCTGCCCCTCACTCCAACCCTCGCCAGGAGCGGCAGCTCGTGCCGCTTGATCGTTCACGCCGCTTGACGGGACGGGACACCCTGCGCAGCCTTTCCCCAGGCACGCCAAGCTCGTGCAGTGCGAAC
>JBFEPU010000217.1:0-5101 GCA_041549915.1 Anaerolineae bacterium
CGCAAGGGGGCAAGGTATGCTAGCGCTTCCTCCTGCTCGCCATTCATCACGATTTCGAGGAATCGTCCGCCACTGACTGCTGGCACGTCGATCACCCTGATATAGTCGGCGTACTTGCCAGCCTCAGGCAGCAGTTGCTCCAACACCTGAGGGGACTGTTCAAAGAAGGTCCAATTGAACACAGTGCCTGGCTCACCAGGATACAGGGCCAGCGGGTAGATGCAGGCTTCGACCAGGTCTTGAAAGAAGTGAGTACCATAAGAGGCCTCGGGTGCGGCACCTGCTTCACCAATCTCAACTTCCACCAGCACGCGGGCATTGTAGATGTCGTAGTACGATACTCTGACCCCCGCGTTAATGTCCGTGCTGCCCCAGCGCCCCGGACCCAGCAGGATGAATGGCTGTCCTTGCAGACGCTGGTTGAGCAGCCCAACGACCCGCGCCAGCTCGGTCTTCGTTTCATAGTCGGGCGTCTTGTGGTAGCGCCTGGGGTCAACGTACACGATGTAGCGAATGCCGGAGACATGTCCCTGCGGCACGAGCTGGCTTGCAGAGAACAGACGATCCTCCTCTGGAATGTCGGTGGGTATGGGAGGCACTTGAGCCCAGTCCCGGCTGCTGAGGGGACGGCACTGCAAGAGGTGTATGACCAACTGCGGTCCGGCAGAACCCTGGACAATGTCCACAGTGAACTCGACATCCACTGCATACTGCAGCTGCCGCTCGAGTTTCTGGAGCACCGCCCTCATGAGCGGGACAAAGTCTGTGCTCGACAGCAGGTTGTCAAAGGTGATGACAACCCTGCTGGGGTCAAAGTCGGTGGCCATTGTGAGTACGGGCTGGAGCCAGTCGCCCTGGTCAAGGGAGGCCAGCTCGCGGACGAAAGGATAGTCCCGCGCCAGGACATCGGTGATCGGCAGACTCTTGAAGGCATTCTCTTCCAGGTCCAGAACGTCCACGTGGTGCTGCGAGTACCGGTACATGTCTCTGGCAGTCTGCTCTGGGCGCAGTTCTGGGTGGCTGAGGGCAATGGTGCGCGGGTGGTCGTCGGGCACCCGATCCACGGCACGGGTTCCGAGGCCCCACACCAACCTCACGAAACCGTCTTCGCGGCGGATCCTCTGCGTCCAGCGGAAGGGATTGCGCCCAAATGCTACACCAGCCAGGGTGGGGAAAAAGTAGTTGCGATAGCGGCTGCCCTGCACCGGTTGGATCAGAATGGCCATGCGCTCGTCATAGTCTGTAAGCCCGTGATGGCGCCGATAGATCAGCGCCTCCGGGCTCAGGACACTGGCATAGATGGAGCTGATGGCACGGGTCAGGGCTTTCAGGTTCTCCTGCCCTGTGCCTTGATTGGGACAGAAAAAGCTCTCGTATTTGCCCGCGAATGAGGCGTCGAAGCTGTCCTCGAGCAAACTGGAGGAGCGCACGATCAAGGGGTGCTTCCCCACCTCGGCCAACAGCGTCCTCAGGCCGTCGAGCACCTCTTCGGGGAACCTGCCACCCAGATGCGCCTTGCGGATGTGAGGATAGTCGGCTTCGATCCCCTCTCGCGTCTTGTACTTCTGATTCATAAAGTGCAGCAGGTCATTGAGCGCCTTAAAGTCGTAGTAGGCATCGGAGCCAATGAAATAGGAATCGGGTATCACGACGCGGCTTTTGATGTCCAGCGGGTCAGCCGGGTCATGCCGCTGCAGCGCCTGCCAGGCCAGCAACATGCCCGCTGCCTTGCCGCCGATCTTGCCGCGGCCAATTCGGCGGTGGTAAATCTTTCTCAGATCCGAGATGGTAAGGAACTCTTTGGCGCGACTGACAAAGGCCAGTTGCTCGCTGACCATGCCTTTGATCAGAACCACCCGGATCTCTTCCAGGTGGTGCTCCACCTGAGCTTTCTTCTCCGGCGGAGAGGCTTCGTACTGTTCAGCCTGGATGAAGAGGACATCTTGCGGGGCCAGCTCGGGGTTGAAGGTGAGGAGCACCTCCTGATACGGAGCGCCCTCCGTCACAGCCACGTGGACGATTTGCTCAAACAGATCATGGGGCAGATTGTGAGCGAAGTAAAAGTCGGTCAGGTTGTCACGGATAACCCTGAGTCGCCTTTGCCAAATCTCGCTCGGCTCCTGGGAGAAAGGATCTGTAAGCCCCTCGCGTTTCTGAGAGAGCATGGCTTTCTCCCTCACCTCCCTTTCCAGATCCTCGGACTTGAGCACGGCGCGGGCGAACAGTTCCTGGCGCATCCGCGCTCTGATCCGATCGGCGAGGATGGGATACTGAGCCAGAGTCAGGTGAATCTCAAGGATCTCTGGAACGCGCCCTGAACGGGCGGCGGTCGACACCATCAACAGAGCCTCCGCTGGAGCAGCTACGCCGTGTCGCCTGCCTGTGCAAAGTCGGCGACTGCCTGGACCGACAGTGGATCGTGACCCATGGCCACTAGAACGGACAAAGGCATCGAGACGTGGTGCGCACCGGCAAGCAACGTCTGGACTGCTTCCTCAGGCGATTTCACGCTGGCTGCTAGGACTTCTGTGCCGCGATCCACGGCCTGGCACAGTTGCGCCAGTTGCCTGACAAAGCCCACCCCATCGCCACGCAAGCGCGTGGTGCGATTCACGTAGGGGAGCAGATAGGTCGCACCGGCCTCGCAGGCAACATAGGCCTGAGCCAGGTTGAAGAGGGCTGTCACGGCGACCTGCATACCGCGGGTGGAGAACTCTTCCACCAGCGCCATGTTCTCCGTCGAAGCGGGGATCTTCAGACCAACCCTCGCCCAGTGCTGTGGAAGGGGGGCGTCCCCCTCCAGCAGAAGGCGCTCCCATTGCTCAAGGGCCTCGTCATTCTTCCGCTCCAGCTCTCTGTTCAGGAGGAGGATCTGCTCTCCCTCTTCCAGGCGCTCCGAAACCGTGGGAGCGTTCAGCTGGTAGAACACGGTCCCAGGACAGATACCGCACAGCTCGCGCAGCACCTCGCTGGCCGGACGGGCCACCTTGGCCAGAAGGATCGGGTTGGTGGTGATACCGCCCACAAAGCCCAGGCCCATGGCCTGGCGTGCCTCATCGGGAATCGCTGAATCCAGATAGATAGCCACCGTAACCTCCGGGAAAAGGGGACTACCAATCTAGTATACCTTCACCCCAAGGCACGGACAAATCTGCCGCGTCCGACCCTCCACTTCCCCGAGGCAGGCCGGGCATGGGAGCCCGGTCTGCTGTCTTAATGGTAGCCTGCCCTGACCGGCTCACACGCAACCTAACGCAGCCCCTCCAGCGAGTCTGCAGTTGGCAGGGTAGTGGGGCGTGAGGTATAATGTGTCATTGCCGTGAAGCCCATCCATGGAAAAGCCTCGGGACTGTGAACGGCAGCAGTCTGGCTCACACTGATGCTGGTGTTCTCGGACGGCGCCCGGGGAGTCTCTGAGGAAAGCCAGCAGATCGGCTACGGGGCCAACGTCGCCACCGCTCCGGGGATGCGTTCGACGGACGATATGGGCTTACATTGGGCCGCAAACCGGCTGGGCTCGTTCCCGCAAGGAGTTCCCGGGCGTACCTGCCTGCGCCGGACAACCGACAGAGAGGAATGAACTCAACGATGGAAAGCAAGGGCGACACCTATGTGATCATAGGGTTGTTGCTGATCTTTGTGATCGTGGACATTGGCGTAGCCACCTGGGTGCTCACCCCGCCGCGTACCCGCAGTTGCGTGGTACAGCCTGGCGAGACGCTGGCAGACATCGCAGAGCAGTTCCAGGTGCATGAGCAGGCGATCATGGAGGAGAACGAGCTACGCCCTGGCAGCACGCTGCAATCAGGCCTGGTGCTGTCCATCCCTCTGTCACGTCTCGGTCCGTTATTGCGCTGGGACTTGCAGTTGATCGGTGTGGCAGGAATGGTATTGGGTGTGCTCCTCAGCTTCTGGCTGGCTCGCCGGAGCGGGCTGGCACCTGTGGATACCAGGCTGCCTGTTTTCGCCATCGCACTGGTAGTGGCAACCGCCCATTATGCCATGGGCCAGATCAGCAGCAGCGAGGTACCAGCGGGGATCACGCCGCTGTTCATCCTCAGCTCAGTGGTCGGTGGCTTTGCCTGGAGCACGCTGTTGCTGCTGATCTCCAGGGCCCTCGGCGCCAGTGCGGCGTCAGACTGAACGCCAGGAACGCAAATCAGAAACCGGGCTTCTGGGAGAAGCCCGGTTTCTTCATTCCTGAGCCCAGTGCGCTGAAGCCGAACTGAAACCGTATACTGGGAGAACAGTCTAGGGTGCGCTGCTAGCCGCTCATCACGCGGCGCATCACCTGCAGGACATACTCTATGTCATCGCGGTCGATTCCATAGTGGGTCACCGCTCTTATGCGACGCGAGCGGACCGCTGACATCAGTACCCCCTCTTGGCGAAGTCTCTCACGGTATTCGTGCGCCGTCATGGGCCCAGTAACCAGGTTGAAGAAGACGATATTGGTCCTGCCGCTCTCCTGATCGAGGCGCAGGCCTGGAATGGCGGCAATGCCCTCTGCCAGCAGCCGCGCGTTGTCGTGATCCTCCTGCATCCGGTCCACCATCTGCTCCAGGGCAACGATCCCCGCTGCGGCAAGCACACCGGCCTGACGCATGCCCCCGCCAACCATCTTGCGCATGGGCAGCGCCCTCGCGATGAACTCCGCGCCACCGCAGAGCATCGAGCCGACCGGACAGCTCAGCCCCTTAGAGAGACAGAACATGACCGAGTCGGCTGGCGCTGCCAGATCCTTGGGCTCCACCCCCAGAGCAAGGGCAGCATTGAACATGCGTGCGCCGTCCAGGTGCAGGGACATTCCATGACGGTGCGCGAGGTCGGCCACAGCCGCTGTGTACTCGGCGTCCAGAGGCACTCCGCCCTTGTAGTTGTGGGTGTTCTCCAGGCACACGAGCCTCGGCTGAACGTGGTGGACATCGGGCGTTGGAATCGCCGCTTCAATGACGGCCGGCTCGATGGTGCCATCCGGCAGGGTGGGAACCGCGTGAAGGTAGACACCACCCAGTGCGGACGACCCGCCTGCCTCGTTGAGGAAGGTGTGGGACCAGTCTCCCATGATGGCCCCGTGCCCCCGCCCGCAATGGGTCAGCAG
>JBFEPU010000218.1:0-5062 GCA_041549915.1 Anaerolineae bacterium
GCCCCGGGGGACAGAGTCCTCGCTTTCGCGAAACCTGCGCGTGCTGGCCACGCGCAACTTTCTCTATGGCCTACGTATGAACATGATGCGGGCCGTGTGGCAGCCGTTTGTGCTCCATCTGGGTGCCTCGATGTCCTTGCTCGGTCTGTTAGAAGCCATCGGTGGGTTTGGTGGCATTGTCTCTACTGCCACGTTGCCGCTAAGTGGCTGGCTATCCGACCGGCGAGGCCGCAAGCCGCTCGTCCGGCTATCCCACGCCTTTGCAGCTACCGCGCTTCTGACGTTCATCATCGCTGGCTGGGTTCGAGAGTGGTTCCTGCTGCTGCCTGGTGTGGTCCTCCTCGGGCTGACAGGCATTGCCCGTCCTGCTGTGGACTCGATGGTTGCTGAGTCGGCAACACCTGATGCCCGTGGCCGCGCATTCAGCCTGACCGGTATGGCTTTCGCTGCCTCCGGCGTATTTGCACCCACCTTGGGAGGCTTCCTTGCCGAGAGATACGGATTCTTGATTGTGCTCGCGACAGGCATAGTCTTGGAACTGGTTACCCTCGCCGTGGTTGCCAGCGCCTTGCGCGAGACGTTGCAGCTAGATAATAGGGCACCGCTGATCGCGTCAGACTTCCTTGGCCTGCTCGGGAGCATCATGAAGCCCCCGACCAGGCTGCGAAGCTTTTACGTAGCTGTGGCCGTAGACATGTTCGCATTTGGCGCCGGTTCGGCAATACTGCCCGGATTGCTGACCGAGACCTACCATTTCACACCGTTTCAATTGGGCCTCATGTCCAGTGTGACCTCTGCGACCTGGGCCCTGTCGCAGCTGTTCTTTGGCCGACAGGTAGACAAGCGCGGCTGCGTGCCTTTTCTGATACTCTCCGAGGCGATAGGCGCGGTCGTGACTGGGGCATGGCTGGTCATTCAATCGTTCGAGGCGTTCCTCATCCTGCAAGTCCTGTGGGGGTTGGTTCCAGCGATGTGGGTGCCGGCCTTCCTGTCGTGGATTGCGAACAGTGTGCCCGAGAGTCAACGCGCGGAGGAGATTGGGAGATTGGGTGCGTTCCGTGGGCTGTTGAGCTTTCCTGCGCCTTATGTAGGAGGCCTGCTGTACGAGCTGGTTGGCTTCCGGGGGCCGATCCTGGCCAACATGATTGGCGCGGCAGTGGTGGTTGTCCTGGTTTGGCTATTCGTCGGAGAGCCCCAATCCTGCGGCGATGACGTGTAGGCTTAGCGGGAGTGCTCGCCAGTGAGCGGCACAAAGACAACACCCATCACGCTCTTCGAGACCACTTCCTCGCCCTGCTTCTCGATCAGCCAAAGAGTCTGGTGCCATCCTGGTGGACCAACCGGAACCACAAGCCGCCCGCCATCTTTGAGTTGCTGGACCAGTGGCTGCGGGATGTGGTCGGGAGCAGCCGTGACGATGATTGCGTCGTAGGGCGCGTGCTCTTCCCAGCCGTAGTACCCGTCCGCGTGTTTGGTTTGTATTTGGTCATAGCCAAGTCGCTCCAGAACCTCCGTGGCGCGCTTGTGCAGCTCTTCGATAATCTCGACGGAGTACACTTCGCCGGTCAACTGTGCCAGGACGGCAGCCTGGTAGCCGGAACCGGTGCCGATTTCCAACACCCGATCACCGCGCTTCAGCCTGAGCAACTCGGTCATAACAGCTACAATGTATGGCTGTGATATGGTCTGACCGTAGCCAATGGGTAACGGGTTGTCGGCGTATGCCAGGGTCACGTAGTCAGGAAGCACAAACTCGTGGCGAGGCACTGCCCTCATGGCGCGCAGCACCTCAGGATCGCGGACGCCTCTGGCCTCGATATCAAAGTCTACCATATGCTCCCTCGGTTTCTCGTAAGGGTCGGTGGTCGAAGTTGCGCGGACAAGAAGAGTCTCAGTGGCAGGGGGCGGCGGCGTGGTGCCTGGCGCACAGGCAGACAGAACTGTTGCCAGCAGGACTGCGCCCCAATGCAGGAGAGCTAGGTATTGCCGTTTCATGCGTTTGCCTCCCGGCGCTTTAGTGCGGCCCGCATGAATCCAATCAGGAGTGAATCAATTCTAGCACGTTTCTCTGTTTATGCCAACTTCGTACTGGACCGTCTTTGTGGAGGCCTGTTGCTTGTTTGACTAGACCCTGCTCACGTGATATATTTAGCGTCACTAAGTAATAGCCGCAGTAGCTGTTTGTGTGATGGATAGGAGACATTTTGGAAGAGCAAGAGCTGACGGAGCAGATGGCAGCGATTGAGCACCTTATGTTACGTGTTGCCTGGCTGGAGCAGCGTTGCCTTGCGCGAGAGCTTGACAATCTCGGGCTTACTGTGCCACAGTTGCTGGTTCTGCGCTCCATTCAAAGACGTGCACAGCAGCCGACCATGAGCACTTTGGCTGATGATACCTTGCAGCGCTGCGCGACGATGACGGGTATCGTGGGACGTCTGGTGAAGCTTGGGCTTGTCGCCCGTGAGAGAGATCCACATGACCGACGTCGAGTGCTTGTACAGTTGACTCCGGCCGGCCGTGCAGTGCTGGAGAATGCACGCGGTTGCCGTGAGAAACGCCTGCGCGATACGCTTGCATACCTGCATACACAAGATGCCTTGGAACTGCTGCGCCTGTTGAGGCTCTACCTAGAAGCCTTCCGTCTCCGCTACGAGAAAGTGGAAGGCGAGCCGCTCTCAGAAGCTCCCACCATCACAGTAGAGAAATGACACTCTCGCGGGAGAACATCAATCCAAAAATGACGCGTATACGCCTGGCGGAAAAGGTCTTGGAGGTGCACCGACGGTTGACACAGGTTTTCGGAGAGCAGCACCACAAGAGGCATTTGGATCCCATCTCCCAATTGGTCTCTACCATTATCAGCCAGAATACCAACGATGTGCTGCGCGACAAGGCCTTCAACTCCCTGCGCCATCGTTTCCCGACCTGGGAGCAGGTGCGAGATGCACGGCTCGAAGACCTCGTTGCTGCAATTCAAATCGCCGGTCTCAGCCAGCAGAAAGGTCCCCGCATCCAACAGGCATTGCGGCGCATCTCGACAGAGCGGGGCGAACTGAGCTTGGACTTTTTGCGTGAGATGAGCGTGGAAGAGGCGAAGCAATGGCTCACTGCGAGCAAGGGCGTAGGCCCCAAGACCGCAGCGATTGTCCTGCTCTTCGCGCTTGACATGCCTGCCTTTCCAGTGGACACGCATATCCATCGCGTGACCAGGCGCCTGGGTTTGATACCCAACAGGGCTTCGAGAGAAAAGGCCCATGGCTTGCTGGAAGCGTTGGTCCCGCCAGAAACGTACTACGCCTTTCACCTGAACGTTATCCACCATGGGCGCGACGTGTGCCAGGCGCGGCGACCGCGCTGTGAACTGTGCGTGCTGCGCGACCTCTGCGATTACTACCGGGATGTGGTGCAGCCGATCACCGACGCTGCCACGTCAACAGCGGAGGGGGAAACGTGACCGAGGTGTGGCTGATCCGGCATGGAGAATCGCAGTTCAATGCCGAACACCGGTGGGCAGGCTGGGAGCATGCGTCGCCACTGACGGCGCAAGGTGAAGCCGAAGCACAGGCTCTGGCAGATCGCTTGGCATCAGAGGATGATATCGAGCAGATCTACACCAGCCCACTGCAGCGGGCGTGGCAGACGGCGCAGATCATCGGCAAGGCGTTGGGGCTGAAACCGGTGGTAGTCTCCGAGCTGCGCGAGGTGAATGTCGGTCGTGTCGGTGGCTTGACCATGGATGAGTTCGCTGCCCAGTTCCCTGAGGCTTACGAAAGGTGGCAGGACCGCACGGATGTTGGGTTTACGTGGCCAGGAGGCGAGAACCGCTACCAGTTCTTCCAGCGTGCAGCGCGGGCAGTGGAGCGCGTCGCGTCAAAGCATGCCGATGACAAAGTGGTGATTGTCTGTCATGGCGGAGTGATCCGCGCCACATTGGCCCATTACCTCCCGAATGACTACAGTGAGTGGTGGGCTTACCAACTGCACACCGGGTCCCTGACCAGGCTGTTGGTGACCCCTAACGGCAGTCAGCTCCTGACACTCAACGAATACGGTTGGGCGTGATGTGCGCTTGAGGGATTACCTCACCCTGTCGGCGGAGCACCGCTGCCCTGTGCACCAACACGCTGATCGCGTGCCCTTCACACTGCAAGCGCCCCTCGGCCCACAGCAACGGTGTGTTGCGCAGCGTGCTCCGATACCGCTCATAGACGTCGGGCCTTACAATGAGATTGATCAGCCCCTCCTCGTCCTCTAGCGTGATAAAAACGTGGCCTCTGGCCGTCGGCGGCCTCTGGCGCACAACCACCCACCCGGCAACACGCACCGTCTGTCCATTTCCTTTCTCCTCCAACTCTCTGCTGCTCAGCACCCCGTGCCTCCGCAACTGCGGCCGATAGAGCTGCATTACGTGCTCACCAGGGGCCATGCCCAGCAGTTCATACTCCCAGCCCAAGCGCTCTGCTTTGCTCAGTATGGGTAGTACCACAGGCTCCAGCGGCACTTCGATGTCCAGCCCCTCCTGCTGATACTCCAGCCCGCCCAGTGCCCACAGCAAATCGCGGCGCCTTTGCCCGAAGCTGTCCATCGCTCCGGCTCGGATGAGGTTCTCCAACACAGGACGCGGCAGGTGGGTGCGCCAGCAAAAGTCCCGCAAGTCGCGGTACGGGCGCTCTCCCCGCCGCTCCACGATCCGCTCCAGAAATGCTTCGCCCAAGCCGTGTACATAGCGCAGGCCAAGGCGGATGGCGAGGGGAAGCGGAGAACGTTCCAACGTGTCATCCTGAGCATAGCGAAGGATCTCCATGGTTTTGGAGTGAGGAGATTCTTCGCTTCGCTCAGAATGACAAATGGGGGGCTCGGAGTGACAGGGTGAGGGCTGAGAGTGACAGACCGAGGGCTCTAGCGTGCATTCGTCCTGGCTGCGGTTGACATCCGGCCGCAGAACGGGCACACCATGCCTTTGGGCGTCACTCATTAGCACCTCAGGGGTGTAAAAGCCCATCGGCTGGTGGTTGAGCAGTCCGCAGTAGTACTCGGCTGGGAAGTGCAGTTTAAGGTACAA
>JBFEPU010000219.1:0-5015 GCA_041549915.1 Anaerolineae bacterium
ATATTAGCGGACGGATGGATTCTCTGGATCAAGCAGCCAGGGAAACGCATCGATGTTCAGACGATTCTGCCAATTCTGCACTATGAATCTCATCCTATACCGAACTGCTTACGTTGAGAGCGAGCGTTCGAGCTAAGCCGCTCGGCGGCTCCTTCCACGGCCCTCTCCAGCTTTGCTTCGCCGTGCTCTGCCACCGGGGCGCACCGTCGCCTCGGCCAGCACCCTGAAGATACCCACCTCAGTCTGAGACTCGGTCCAATCGGCAAAGGCGGCGTCCAGGTCAGCGTGCTCGGCGCTGCGTTCGGCCAGTGTCTGCTCCCGCTGGGCCAGTGTGTCCCAAAGGTCAATCGCCAGATACCGCCGCGGATTCTTCGTGTCGCGCAGCAAGGTGATGCCTCGGAAGCCCTGGCACCGTGCGAACAGCTTGCTCCACGCGCCGCCTGGGCCGTACGCCAGCTCGAACTGGCCCCGTGCCTCCTCCTTGACGACGAACTCCCAGACAATCTCGATCATGCTTGACCGGCCTCTCTGTCAACCTGCTTCTGCCGATGGCCAGCGTTCCTCGCGCCCTATGACTCGGCGCCTAACGATTGGCGCATCAGCCACCAACTCGGCCAGCGGCTACGCCATTGCGCAGACCTAGGCCAAGGTTGGGATCCGCCGTGTCAGCTCTGCCCAATCACTGCCGATGGCCTTTTGAATGAGCTGTTTGGCGTCCTCGAACTGTGGAGCAGGCATCACCATTTGCCAGATGCGGGTCATGTTCTCGCGGTCGTCATGGCCCAACAAGGGGAACAGCCACGCGACCAGCTCGGCGAAGCGGTCCTGTGGCACGGTGCTTGCCATCAGGCCGACTGCTTTGCCGTGCTCAGGCACGGGCACGCGCTCTCTCATCAGGCGGTACAAGTGCTGGTCTTCCTTTGCCAGGTGAAGGTCGAGGTGGAACTTGAATGCTGCAGTGGCGCGCGCCGTCTCCAGCGCATCGCCTGCAGACACGGCCGCGCTCAGGGCGTCGAATGCAGCGTCCAGGGCGCGGTGATCCCTCTCGTACGCCTCGGCGACCGAAGGCACGACGCCTTCGAGAAGCGGGAAGATGGCCAGTTCCTCGCCCTGGGCATGCCAGACCAACACTTCGTTGAAGAATCGGAAGCGGTCGATCGTCGGGGCAAGCCCCGGTTTGCCACGGGCAGAGTCGAGCGCTGCGGTGTCGATGGCCTGTATGTCACGTCGGAAGGCATTGTGTATCGCCGTCACTGCATCAAGCGGTGCTGTCATAATTCATCCCTCCTGCTATGTGCTGTCGCCAATTCGCACGGCAAGCCGATTATGCCTGCAGGCATGTGCGCTGTCAAGTGATACTGGATCAACTACTGGAACGGCGTGGAATCCTGGCTAGATCAATATGAGCAGGCCGCGGGAGAGGTGCAGAGGGTGTAGTGGCGCGGCCAGGCCGGGCGCATGCTGAGCGTAACCCCCAAGGCGTATGGCACCTGCGGAGCGTCTCGCCAGCCCTGCACGGAGCGAAGTGGAGGAGGCTCGCCCGAGGAGAGCTGGTGCGCCTAGTCGCTAACCGAATCCTCCTTCCAACCCAGCGGCTTCTTTCTGCGCCCGTGCATGAGGTGGAGCAGGGCCAGGGCAGGGTGCCGGTACAGCATGCGCGGCCCACTGTAGCGCATCACCGAGCGGATCTTCTCCCTCATGTCCGGCTTGTAGCAGTGGACCGGGCACTTGGCACACGTGGTCTTGCCCTCCTGGAAGGGACACCTATCCAGACGGGTGAGGGCGTAGTCGAGGAGCGCAGCGCAATTGGCGCAAAGTTCGCGTGCACCCTGATGCTGATCGCGGCAGTGCAGCCGGATCATGGCCTCGACGGTTCTCTTCTCCTGAAGGATCCGGTCGCCTGTTAGGAACATTCGCAGTGCCTTTCGCTTGTGGCCAAGCCGTGCTGCGGCACGCACTGCACAGCCACATCGCCCCGGGGTTGGGTTGATTATACACCGCTGTGTCGGCCACCCAAAGCGTGCCAGCGAGGGCAGGATGAGTATGCACTGCTTGGTGCATCACCCACTGGACTTTGCGGTGGTGACTGGATGGAAGCCGCTGCTTGCGTGCAGCGACGTGCGCAGCGGGCGGCTCTCCCCGGCACGCCCTGGCAATCTGACAGAGCCTGCTGGACTCAAGCGCTCTCTAGGCGCCGAATGGCCGGAGAGAGCAGCCCCAGCAACCCGGTGAGGCTGCCCAAGAGCGCGGTGAACAGAAACATGGCAGCCATGCCTGCACCCGGGCCAACACCCACCACCCTGGCCAGCGCGCTGGCCAGGGCACCACCGTTGCGCAAAGCCGGCTCAAAGAGGCGATCGGCCAGCAGCCCCCCGGCCAGGTACCCCAAGGGCTGCGCCGTGACCTGCACCATCTCTCGGGAGGCGAACACCCTCCCCTGCACGTCCAGCGGAACAAGGTCCTGCCACAGAGCGACATAGGGGCTGACGAGGAACGGGACGGTCAACTCGGAGAGAAAACCCGCAAGCGCCCAGCCTGCCGCGGAGCGGCTGATGGCCGTCAGAGAATCGGGTACAAGAAAGCACAGGATGGTGCTGACGAGATAGGTTTGTGCCTTGCGCCGCGAGCCTGCCCAGAGACCGACCGCCAGCCCTCCCACCAGGCCGCCGATGCCCATGAAGGTGCTCACCAGCGCCAGGGCACTCTCGCTTCCCCCGCTGCGAGCCAGGACCATGGGAGGCAAGACGGCGAAGTAGGCCAGCGCACCGAACAAGTTCACCAGGAAGAATGTGAACAGCAGCGTGCGCAATCCTGGACGCTGCCCAATGTACGACAAGCCGAACAGCAGCTGGCGCCGGAAGCTCCCTTCGGCCTGGCGACCTGCGCTGCTGGGCGGCGCTGAGGGAATGCGGATGAACAACTGGCCGAGCGACGCCAGCACTATCGCGGCCAGACTGGCCGCGATGACCGCTTCGAGGCCGCGTCTCTGGGACAGCAGGCCACCGATGGCAGGGGCAAGAATACCAGCGCCAGAGCCGGCCGCGGCAAGCAGACCGTTGGAGCGCGTGTAGTTCTCTCTGCGGACCAAAAGGCTCACGGCCGAGAAGACAGCCGGCTGTCGAAATGCTTCCAGCGCCCCGGAGAATCCTTCCGCCAGATACAGATGCCAGATTTGCAGCTTTCCTGATAGAAACAGGAGCAGCAGGACCGCCGCCAAGCAAGCGGCGCCCAGCCGGGCGAAGAGCATCACACCGCGCCGGTCCCAGCGATCGATCCACACACCAGCGAAGGGGCTTGTGAGCACGTAGGTGGTGCAGAAAGAAAAGCCGAGGAGCGCCAGCGCGGTGGCAGTGCCTTCCTTCCGCTGTGCCCACAGCAATAGCGCAAAGCGGGTCATGCCGCTGCTGAGGAAAGCGAACGCCTCGCACGCGCATAGGATCGGAAAGGCGTTCTTCGCGGTCGGCTTCATCTTGTGCTCCCCAGGGGTAGCCGCTCGGAGGCGGCGAAGAGCGGCAGGCTGGGCATAGCCGCGGCGGCCCGCCCTGCCTACTGCCTTTCGTCCTCCACTATGCGTCCATCGAGCAAGTGGATGATCCGGCGAGCGCGGCCACTGATGGCCGGATCGTGGCTCACCAGGATCACGGTGAGCCCCTGTTGCTCGTTGAGCTGCACGAGCAGGTCCATCAATTCATCACCGGACTTGGTGTCCAGGTTGCCGGTGGGTTCGTCGGCCAGGAGCACGAAAGGCTCATTCATCAGAGCGCGGGCCACAGCCACGCGCTGCTGCTCACCGCCTGAAAGTTGCGTGGGCTTGTGGTGCACGCGATCAGCCAGGCCCACCTGGGACAGCAGCTCGAGTGCGCGCTGGCGATTGCCGCGGCCGGTGGCGTAGTAGTGCGGCAGCTCCACATTGCGCAGGGCATCGAAACGGCGCAGCAGGGAATAGTCCTGGAAGACAAAGCCAATGCCCTTTCCCCGCATGCGCGACAGTGCAGCATCGCCTATCGTGCGCACATCTTGACCGCCCAGCCGGTAGGTGCCCTCGGTCGGCAAGTCCAGGCAGCCAATCACGTTCAGCAAAGTGGTCTTGCCAGAGCCAGAGGGCCCGACGATGGAGGTGATCTCGCCAGACTCAATGCGCAGGTCAACCTCGCGCAGCGCGGGTACCTTCACCTGGCCCATGCGGTAGACCCTGCTCACACCCTCCATTTCGATCAGCGCATTACCGGACGCTTGCTGTACCATCGTTCATCATCCTTCCTGCATGCGAGTGGGCGCTCATCCACGGCGCAGGGCAGCGGTCGGCTGGAGAGCAGCCGCCTGCCAGGCCGGATAGATGGTGGCCACGATTCCCACTGCCAATGAGACACCCACGGCGATGACAAAGACATCGGGAGTGACAGAAACGAGACCCTGCAGCTGTTCGATCAAACGGCTGCCGACGTAGGACCCGACCAGCCCCAGCAGGAGCCCGCCGATGCCTCCCGTCACCGCCAGCATCACGCCCTCAGTCAGGAACTGGAGCAGGATGTCCACCTTCTCCGCGCCGATGGCCCGGCGCAATCCGATCTCCCAGGTGCGCTCGGCCACACCCACCAGCATGATGTTCATCAAACCAATGCTGCCCACTACCAGGGAGATGCCAGCGATGAGGGACAGCACAAGGGTCATGGTGCGGACGATGCGTATGCGCTCTTCGCTGAACTGCAGCGTGTCCTGAATATAGAAATCCTCAGCTGCTCCAGCAGCGATGCCATGGCGGGCCCGCAGGATGGTGGTTATTTCGGCGACGGAATAGCGACGCTGCGCGGGCACCCGGGAGTCCACGCGGGCAGCGATCATGCTGATCTGATTCCGCGGACCTTGGTTGAGCCGCAACTGCGCGGTGCGCAGCGGCACGATCACGGCGCGGGGGCCAAAGCCCTGCATGCCCCTGCGCTTGGAAATGACGCCGATGATAACATAGTTCTGCGGGACGTTCTGTTGCGACAGGCGCAGCACTTCGCCCACCGGAT
>JBFEPU010000220.1:0-4974 GCA_041549915.1 Anaerolineae bacterium
AGTGATGCCCAGTTCGTGGCCATCGAAGGCGGCAACCACTCCCAGTTCGGCTGGTACGGGCCGCAGCGTGGCGACAATCAGGCCACCATCAGCCGTAACGTGCAGCAGGCGCAGATTGTGGAGGCGACCTTGGACCTGTTGCGGCGACTGGAGGACGGTTTGGGAGGTTCGCAGAGCAGGCGCCAGCGAGAGCTCGCATCCTGGAGGGGAGCGACCCGTTGGCGAATGGTGGGCCGGGGCCAACACCCCGGTCTCGCACCGCCTGAATTCCCTGGCTCGAAATGAAGCGCGCGCAGAAGAGAAGCGTCCTGACCGAACTGGTTCCACCATATCCGATATAGACGAGCCCTGAGCCAATCCTACTGCACTGCTACTTCACACAGTCCGGCTTGACGCTGGAGATATCGAACGTGGTGTAGATGTTCTCAGATGCATCACCCGCTCGCGCCTTGAGCTTGATGTGCAGCACACAGCGCGTATCGCGAGTCGCTGACCATGTCTCCAGAAAACCGTCGGCGTCCTCTTTTCGGAAGTGGCCTGTCACGGGGTACCATTTGATCTGCTCTTCGGTTACCTCAAGGTCAAACCCACCAACCACATCGTCGCCGACCCACAGCACCTGCCACTGCTGGTCCTCATACCTGTCTTGGGGCATTCTGACTGCACCCACGAGCGACAGTTTGCCCGCTGAATACGACAGGCCGTCGACACGTATATTGCGGTAGTTTGTGTCGCCTGTTGCGACCTCCTTGATGGCCATCGGCCTGAGTACCGCACCCGGCAATGCGGTCGCTGAAGGCTGCTCCGATGGTGGCGCAGGTGTGACGAAGGGGGTGCATGCCCGGACCAGCACGATCAGCACTAGCGGAATGACCGCCAAGGCCAGCGCCACTATCCAGAGCGGCGCCGTCTTCCACGGTCGCGTCGGGTCCTGTTGCACTTTGTGCGAGTCTTTGATCGGCTGTTTTGTGCTGTGCTCTTGAGCTCCCATCGTTGCCTCCCGAAATGGTTTGGCTGGCATTGTCACCCACGCGTGACACGGATTTCCTATAGATTCAGACGTGCCAAACCAGAGGATTCATGCGACTGGAGTCTGGCACACCACTGTGTCTACCGGATAAGAGGATTCCTCGCCCACAAGACGGACACTTGTCTGGCGGCGTCAGGAGCATGCGACGCACCCGACAGGAAAACCGCTCAATCAGCAGTTGGCCACAGGTGGGACAGTAGGTGTTCTCTGCAGGATGGCCGGGAACGTTTCCCAGGTATGGGTAAGCCACACCTGCCTGGCGGGCCCATCCATAGGCACGCTCCAGCGTGTGGATCGGCGTGGATGCAGCATGCATCTCATGCGCCGTATGGTAGCGCGTAAAGTGCAGCGGCGTCTCAGGACCAACGCTCTGCAGGTGACAGTGGATGAGATCGCGGAGCGCCACCTCAGAATCGTTGACTCCGGTGACCACCAGGTTCACGATCTCGACATGCAGCCCCATCTCCTTGGCCGCGGCCGCTGTCTCCCAAACCATTTCTCCGTGTGGCGCATTGCAGTACTGGCGATACACTCCTGCATCGCCCTTTACATCGATCTTGATCGCGTCCAGGCCCGCTGCATGCAGCTCTCGCAGCGTATGGAGCGTCATGTAGCCATTCGACACGTAGCAGGTGTACAGCCCGGCTGCTTTGGCCAGCGGGAATGCGGCCAGGTTGTACTCGTGCAACAGGGTTGGTTCGGTGAAGCTGCAGCACAGCCCCTGATCGCCAACATGGATCGCCCTGTCCACCAGATCTTGCGGAGAGACGTACTCGGTGTGCACATGCACAGGATCGGCGCGGCTCAGGCGCCAGTTCTGACACCACCGGCAGCGCAGGTTGCATGAGTAGCTGCAGTAGGTGAGCGCAGTCGAGCCAGGGTAGAAGTGAAAGAAGGGCTTGATCTCGATGGGCCTGCTTTCCAAAGCCGCCAGCTGGCCAAAGACCAGACTCCGCAGACGCCCTTTGACATTGCGCCGCGTTCTGCAGAAACCCACCTCACCGACTTGAATCGAACAGCTTCGGCGGCAAATGGAGCACTGGACGGAGACATCCAAGCCCGTGCTCATGCGCTTCCTCCTTGCTCTGCCGCTGACTATAGTCCAGATCATGGCCTCCGTCCAACTGGCGCACGCTGCTATCCTCCTGGCGGCTGCTGGATGCGGGTTGCGGTCGTTGGCAAAGGGTGATATAATGTCAACAAGGACCTGCCATCCGCCTAGGAGGAGAGCGATGGGCCAGCTGGACAAACAAGCCATCCGGCGAAAGATCATGGGAACGCTGCTGCGCCACGTGCGCCTTTCGGCAGGCAGAAGCCAAGCTGAACTGGCTGCATCGTTGCACGTCTCCAAGTACCGCTACGGGCAATACGAACGAGGAGACCGGGATCTCTCGCTGCCTGAGCTGGAGCACATCGCACAGTTGTGCGGAGTGCCACTCGGGTACTTTTTCGACGATGAGGCGGAGGTCGAGGACGAAAGCATAGATATCATCCATGAGGACAAGCCGCGCATTCAGCGCAAGATCGTCGGTGCACTGCTGCGCCACGCCCGTACCCTGGCAGGAAAGACGCAGCAGGAATGTGCATCTGTGCTCGGCGTCTCTGCGCGACGCATCTCCGATTATGAGTACGGCGAGCGGGACGTCCCGGTGTCTGAGCTGCAGCTTCTGGCTCCTCACCTGGGCGTGACCATAGAGCACTTTGTCGGGTCTATCTGATACCAGGGGCAGCGAGGCGGACGTCGCCAGCAAACAACACAAGGCCAATCGCTGATAGCAGAGCAGGGCCAAGGGATGTCGGCTCCGCTTTTTGCTTTGACGGGGCCCTCTGGGCAGGTATTCGGCTGAGGGTACGCCAGATGCTGCCACAGCTCCGGCCTGAGCAGGCCTACGGCTTGTGGATAATGGGTAGATAGACGTACCGAGCCGAGGGCGCAGGGGGCGGGGTGCGGGTTGCGGTAGCAGTCAAAGTCGGCGTCGCCGTGGGAGTGCTTGTAGCTGTGCTGGTTGGGGTGGCAGTGGCGGGCGGCGGGTAGTACTCGTCGGCGCCGATATCGGCCTCTACAATTCCATCCCCATCACCGTCTACCGGCCTGGCCTCCCCGTCCAGGTCAGTGGTTGGGGCCTCAGTGGCCGTTCCGGCGTCGATCAGGGGTGATCCTGGTTGAAGGTGGTAGTCGCCGCTGGCCGGATCTCGCAGTTGGGGCTCCACGCTGAGGTTTGTGGGCCCTGCTTCAACGCCCTCGTAGTTCGCCACCACGTTCATCCAAACATCATTATGGCGGATATCAGCTGCAGCCACGCCGTCACCGCGGACGCCGTACCCGGCAAAGGCGATGATGTTGTTCACGAGCCTGGCATGCGAGGCACCCAGCAGCTCGATCCCCACGGTCTCGGGGCCGCCAGCGCCTAGAATGCTGTTGTTGATGATGTGAGGGAAGGATCCTTCGACCCAAACCTCCGTGCGGCCATTGGCAGCAAATACGTTGTTGGTGATGCGCGGCGCCGAGCTGGCAATGTAGATGCCACCGCCTCTTGCGGCGCTGTTCTGACGGAGGACGTTGCCGTCAACGTGAACCTGCGCCTGATTGGCGATGGCCAGCGCCCCGCCGACACTCTCCTGTCCCGCGCCATACGTGGCGTTGTAAAAGAGCCAGTTTCCCTGCACGAGCGCCTGGCCTGCGCTGCAGCAGGAATTGACGAAGATGCCTGCGCCCGCTTCGGCTGCATTGTGGAGAATGCGATTGCCCTGAATCAACGGTTTTGACCGTTCCACGTAGATCGCTCCGCCCTTGGCCGACGCGGTGTTGTACGTGAACTCGTTGTGAACGATCACAGCTTGCTGGTCAGGCCTCTCATCCGTGCGGATGGACAGGGCACCGCCATCTCTGTCCGAGCGGTTGTTGACAAACTGGTTGTTGAAGATGATCGGGGAGGCGTCATGGATGTAGATGGCTCCTCCCTCTTGGGAGCTACTGTTGTTGATGAACACATTGTCCGATATGGTGGGCACTGTGCCTTCGTCGTCAATGCGGATACCGGCACCCTTGAAGCTAGTCACCGTGCCGCTGAAGATGTTGTTCCGTATGATCTCCGCTGCGCCGTCCTGGATGTACAGTCCACGGCCAGTACCAGCGATGATGGTAAAGCCCTCCAGCACACAGGTGTTGGTCAGCAGACGGCCAGTGCCGATAACAGCGTTCCCCCCATCAGCGCGAATGGTTGTCCACGCTGGATGTTGTGGATCCTCGCCGCGCAATGTCACACCCGGTCTCAACCGCACGGGCTCGCCCAGACGGTACTCACCAGCGCGCACCCAGACGATGTCGCCAGGCTCTGCGTCCGCCAGAGCGCTGCCGATTGTGACATAGAAACATCCGGTCCTACAGACCTCCAGGGTGTCGGCCCACGCAGGTTGTGGGTGAAGAGCGAGGAGAGTGGCGTAAACCAAAACAGCCGCAACGCAACGAATCGACCACCTGATCACACAAAAGACCGAATGGTTTCTCACCATGTCATCCGGCATTGTTGGCTCGAACAACGCGAACCCACGCCAGGAACCTGCACAGGCGGGGCGCAAGGGGCGACGGTGTGCCTGCCCCCCGACGCCGTGGTGGTGATACTGTGGGATGGCCGACAACGCCTGCTCCGCGCATGGGATCACGCTGGGGGTTGCAACCGGACAAGGCTCATCATCAACGGTGCGAGCCAGCTACCCCAACCCGACCCGCAGAGTGCGCATGGGGCTTCTGCGCTTGAATCAGGTCGTAGTGAACCTGCCAGCGCCGAGGGCTGACGTTCGTCAGGCCAAAACCGCGAAGCTTGTCTTCCAGCACCTTGGGGCGGTAGGCGCGGCCCGGCAAGAACAGAGCGTCGATGCCCACACGGTTGGTAATCACGAGCTGCCCGCCAGGACGCAGGACACGTACCATCTCCTCCACGCCG
>JBFEPU010000221.1:0-4950 GCA_041549915.1 Anaerolineae bacterium
AGCTCATCCATAGCCGTGGGATTCTCCGGGTCATCAAAAGCGACGATTTCGGGAGGTCTCGACAGGAGGCAGTCGTAATAGGCAACCACCCTCAGATCGGACAGCTCCCTGGTGACCTTCTCGCGCAGCGCGTCAAGTCCATACTCATGGACCAACACGTCCAGCAAATGGCGGACCTGGCTTTCCCCGCTGTAGTCGGTGCCGACAATCTCAATCACCTGAGCGCGGTGCCCGTCATCGGATGCCATTTGTGCATTGGCCACTCTCAGTCGGCTGTAACAGGCCGCACAGCACACCAGCGTGTCCAGGCCCATGTCTTTGGCAATCACCAGATCGCTCACCGGCAGTGCCAGCGACAACAACTCTGAGGTCATGTGCGCGGAAGAAGCCCCACAACAGACCCAATCTGGAATCTCCTCAAGTTCAATACCCAGGGCCTCGCAGACCGCTTTGGTGGAGATGTCGTATTCCTTGGCGGTCGAATGAAGCGAGCAGCCCGGATAGTAAGCGTATTTCATTACAGTTTGTCCTCCGGTAATCTCAGTCCTCTGAGGTTCCAACCTTGGCGGAAGTCAGTGTGTTCTGCTCACCCGGTTCGGTAGCAACCCTTTCCGCACTAGAGCCACGCGTAGAGCGAAGGAACCCGACGTACATGAGCAGGGCGCCCAGCAGCTCACCAAGGTACAGGTATCCAGTCAGCCCGAGCCGGCTGAACAGCCCCCCCAGGCCCGGAGCCAGAGCTCCGACGGCGATCAGGATGTTCCCAATGACACGGTTCCGCATAATACCCCGACGCCAGAAGACCCAGGCTGAGTACGCCGCCCCACCAGCCAGAGCAACAAGCCCAGATACGTTGAAGAACGGGGTGAGCACACGCACGCCTGGCGTGACAATTGCCCGCCCGCTGAGCTCCCCACCGACGAGAAGAGTTGGGTCCAGGGTGGCGGAGAATACGCGGATCGCTCCAAAGACGGAGCCGAGCACCAGCAGCACAGTAAGCACGTGCGCCACTCGCCTTGGGGCCAGTAGGTAGACCGTGCCTTGGCCCAGCCAAGCTGCGGTCAGTATGGCGCCGAACAGGTACCACAACCGAAACAGCAGCGGGTTCCATCCAAGCACGACGTACAGAGCCTCACAAAGGACCCCGATCCCGTACATGGTCAAGCCAATCCCCCAAAAGGCGACGTGCAGTCTCCTGCCGCGCACATAGCGGAGCAGGACCGTCGCCGCAAACACGAGGGTGACAACCGAAGACAGAATGGGAACCCAGTTCATGATGGTCAGAGCCATTTCCATACCTCCACTATTGGCCTTCTCAACAAAGTCCGCTATTTCGGCTTCCCAGCCGGTACCTAGCTGTGACCCGCATGGGAAGGAGGGCTAGCATGATCCGGGCTGACCGAGTGCACTGCCCGATGCGGCAGACCGTTCCGCAGCCGCCCGTGCGCGCTCGGCGTCTGCCTCGCGAGCTTTCGCAAAGAGCTCCTTCATCTTCCCACGTCCAGCTCTCGGTGGCAACACCGACAGTTTCCCTTTCAGGAGCAACTTGGGAGCCATCAGCATGTCCTTGAGGTAGTGCCCGCTCAGAACATTGTAGAGCGCTGCCATAGCCATCTCGAATTGTCTCCCAAACTGTCTGACGTTGGCCAGGAAAATGCGGTGGAACAGGGGAATCTCCTGTTCCGGCGACTTGATGCCCTTCGCGTAGGCCATGCCTCGCAAGGCATCGGCGACCCTGGCAAAATCGACCTCTTGTGGGCACCGAGTGCCGCAAGTCTCACAAGAGGCACAGAGCCAGATCGCCTTGCTCGAAAGGACCGTATCACGCATACCCAGCTGTATCCCCCGCAAGATTTGATTGGGAGGATAGTCCATGGCAAATGCAGTGGGACAGCCCGCCGAGCACTTGCCGCACTGATAGCAGTCAGCTATTCTCTGGCCACTGAGCTCGCCCACCTCACGTGCGAAGCTCAGCTGCGCTTCAGTATGTGGCAACAACCAAGTCATCCTATCGCCTCTCTAGCTATTTATCTCGAACCAACTTCATATTATAGCAGAAATGCTCGCCAGATGGCAACGCCGAATGGCGTGCCAAGAGCCGAGCCATTTGGCGGGGTTCGTGATGAGGGTGTACGGCAACGTCACCCTCGCCTCGGCGCCCCACGCCAGACACAGCGCTTATGCCCGCGCCACTGTGAACATCTGTGCTGAGGGCAGGCAGCGAAGCTACACCTTGGCCAGCACATTGGCTGGCGAGACGACGAGCCGACCCAATCCGAGCCGCCCCCGGTCAACCCCAAGAGCCAGGCCTAACAGTTGGGTGAAGTACAGGACAGGCAAGGCCAGCTTGGTGCCCAGTTGGCGCTCGACCTGTGACTGATAGGCGTCAAGCGCCATTTGACACATGGGGCAGGCCACAGCTATGCACTCTGCTTCCGCTTCTTTTGCCTGCATAAGGAGCTGACCCGTCAAATCCACAGACACGTCGGTATGCGACAGCAAGACCGCGCCGCCGCAGCACTTGGTCTTCGCCGGATAGGGCACTACTTCCGCCCCCAGCGCTTCCAGCAGGCGATCAAGGCCCTGAGGATCCTCAGCGTCGTCAACCGGCTGTTTGGCAGCCGGGCGGGTAAGGACACAGCCATAGTAGGGCGCTACTTTGAGCCCATGAAGCGGCTTGGGCAACTCTGGCAGCCCATCGAGGCCAACATCGTCCAGTAAGATATACAACGGATGCTTGACTGCCGTGACTCCCTTGAAAGAACGCGTCTGCAAGCTACCGTTGATCCTTTTCCTTAGGTCAGCATCCTCCTTAAGTTCCTCGTTGGTGGTTCTCAGGTTCTTGTAACATCCGCTGCAAGGGACTGCAACTTCCAGGCCAGTCTCCTCGGCAATGCTCAGGTTGCGCGCTGCCAATGCCATCGCCAGAAGCCTGTCAACACTGCTGGCGTGTACCGTTCCGCAGCAACTCCAGTCCTCCATCTCAACAAGCTGGATGTCCAGCCGCTCGCACACCGCCTTCCAGGATGTGTCATACTCAGCGGCACTGGCGTGCAGGCTGCAGCCGGGATAGTAGGCGTATTTCAACTTGGTCACCCTCCGTTGCTCCTGATGCGTGCGGCGATATCCCTCAGCTCATCGGTGTCGTTGATCCGTTCAGGCCGCAAGCCGATCTTGCCCTTCCTGAGCATGGTGAGCCCCAATCCAGCCTGCTTGACGAGAGCGCTGACACCGGCCTGAGACATGTAGTACCGGACGAGCACTTCCGGCTCATACATTCGCCCGTAGCGCTGCAAGACTTCCACGAAAACCCGACTGAACTTGGCTTCCTTGTCCGTAGCCAGCCCCTTCGCTATGGATAGATTGCGAAGGCCTGCCATGACATCGGCTACCTGCACTCCCTGTGGGCAGCGGGCCGAGCACGAGTAGCACGATACGCAAAACCAGAGGTCATTGCTGCGCAGAACCTTGTCGGCCATGCCGAGGCGGATCATCTGCATGATCCTGCGCGGCCCATGTTCCATCCTATCGATCGTGGGACAAGATCCGGAACACATGCCGCACTGGAAACAGTAGACCAAGTCCAGTTTGCCTACCTGCTTGGTAACCTCGTCTCTGAATCTGGCGTCCAGCTCAGTGATCGGCAGTGGTGACGCAGCGCTACTGGCTTCCATCACTACTCTCCTGGCGAAAGCGCCGTTGCAGTGGCAGGGCAATGCACCCGGCTAGGGTGATGGCCATAGACCTTTCTCCCGCAACAGTGGCTCCGCGCTGACAAAGTTCTTGTCCAGTCCTAGCGCCGCTGGCTGCAGACCGAAGGCCAG
This sequence comes from Anaerolineae bacterium, assembly GCA_041549915.1. Classification (GTDB taxonomy): domain Bacteria; phylum Chloroflexota; class Anaerolineae; order UBA2200; family UBA2200; genus JBFEPU01. The sequence goes on from JBFEPU010000221.1 coordinate 3,825, forward strand.
GCCCATGAGTTGGGTAAGGTACAGGACTGGCATATCATAGCTCTGGCCGTAGCGCTCTCCGATGCGCGGCTGGCGCATGTCGAGATTGGCCTGACACAGAGGACAGGCCACCACGACAAGCTCTGCCCCCACCGCCTTGGCGTTATCCAACACCTTGTGACTCATATCCATAGCGATGGGCAACTGGGTGAACTGTAGTGATACCCCACAACACTCGGTCTTGTAGGACCAATCGAGCGCCTCAGCCCCCAGGGCTTGCACCACATGATCCATGCCCATCGGATACTCGTACTCCGTGGCCCCGGTGAGTTCGGGCGGGCGCGTTACGACGCAACCGTAGTAGCACACCACCTTCAAGCCATTAAGAGGTTGGGAAACGGCTGCGGCTATTCTCTCAATGCCCACCCGCTCGCTGAGAGTGGTCACCAGGTGCTCGACCTGCAGCTCCGCCGAAGGCGTATAGTTGAGCTTGGCCGAGACCCGTTCTCTCAGTTCCTGGTCGGCGGCGACGTCATGAATCGCGGTTAGAAAACGAGTGTAGCACGAAGGACAAGGGACCGTAACCGCCGACTGACCGCTCCGCTCAACGAGCTCCAGGCTCTGCAGGGGCATGACCGTGGAAAGGAAATGATCAGTGGAGTGTGCAGGAGTCGTCCCGCAGCACACCCAACCGCTGGGTTCAACCAGCTCGAGGCCGATCTTGTCGGCAACCGCTCTGGTGGACATGTCGAACTCTTTTGCTGTGCCGTGCAGACTGCAACCCGGGTAGTAGCCCACTGTGACAGCCGCTTCCCCTTCGGCTGCTTGACGACCATGCTTCGCAGAGCGGGACAGCGGCGGCAATGGCGTGAGCTTTCCCGTCCTTACCATTCGCAGTGCCAGCGGCACATCCGCGATGAGCTGCTCGCGATCGAGTTCCCCCGACAGCAACATGCTCAGGTATAGCTCAGCCATGAGGCCAGCCTCGTACATCCTGCCAAAGACCTTGATGCCGCGCAGTGCAGCCGTATAGAACATGGGCATGGACCGAACGGCCGGGCGGACGCGCTCTTTCGCAGCCATGATCCGCAGCACGTCCACGATGCGCGGCACACTCAGTCCTTGCGGACAGCGGGTGGAACAGGCC
>JBFEPU010000222.1:0-4947 GCA_041549915.1 Anaerolineae bacterium
CCAGGATCGGAACGGCGGGGCCAACGGTGATGCCCAACATAGCTGGAAGGAGCAGGAAAACCAGGGGGAAGAGCATCTTGATTGGAACCTTGCGCGACTCCTCCTCAGCTCGTTGCCAACGACGGGTGCGCATCTGTTCCGATTGGGTGTGCAGCACCTTGGCGATGCTGAGCCCGAACTGATCCGCTTGCAGCAGCACTGCTACAAACGATTGCACTTCGGGCACGCCAGCGCGCAAGGCCATGTTCTGCAAGGACTCGCGTCTGGTCATGCCAATGTTCATCTCGGCGACCACTTTGCCGAACTCGAAAGCAATCGCATTGTCCCACCTCTGGCTGATCTTGAGCATTGCCGAGGCCAGGCCGGCTCCGGCATCCACGCAGATGGTCAGCATATCCAAGGCATCCGGCAGCGTGCGCCTGATTTCCCGTTGGCGCCGTCCAACGCGCAAGCCCAGCCAGAAATCCGGCGCCAGGAAGCCGACTGCAGTCAGCAGGCCGACGAACAACACCACCCCTACCAGCGATACCCCGCGTGACACTACCATGTAAAGAGCCCCACCACCCGCGAACAGGGCGCCGAGCAGCTTTATGCCAAAGAGGTCCACGATGGTCAGGCCATAGGGATGGCCAGCCTGAATGAGATTCAGCCGCTGCTTCTCAATGCCATACGTAGGAGCGAGCCGGCCGAGCCTCTGTAGCTGGTGGCGAAGCCAGGGCTTGAACACTCGATCCGTGAATGGGGCGTCCAGTTCCCCTTCTTCCAACGGGTGCGGGCTGGCGGTCAATCGCTCCAGGCGCTGTCGAGGGCTTTCGGCTCTCCTCACCCCAGATACGCCCCAATAGACGAGGCCAAAACTCACGGTCACCAAGAGTCCTACACTCAGTGCAAATGGAAGGACAGTCATCCAGCTCTCCTGTCTGCTCAAATCTCAATCTGGCTCAATCTGCCCAGAGCGATCCAGCCAATCACAATGAATGCGACGGAAGCAATGGGGATGATCAGGGTCGGGCCAGGTGTGAACAGAGCGAGCATGTACTCTGGGTTCAGGAAGTAGATGATCACAGCCAGGATAAAAGGCAGGGCAGTCAAGATGGAGCGGGTGAGCCTGTGTTGGACGGTCAGCGTGCGCAGCTGTGCCTTGAGCCGGACCCTCTCACGGATGGTGTCACTGATTGTCTCCAGGATCACAGCCAAGTTGCCCCCAACTTCGTGTTGAATGGTAATGGCAGTGACCACCAAGTCCAGGTCATCGCTGCGGACGCGCCGCACGAGATTGCGTAGCGCCTGCACGGCGGGCAAGCCCAGGCCGATCTCACGCACCACGCGGTCAAACTCCTCGGAAGCAGGAGCGGGCATCTGTTTTCCCACTGTGCTCAGAGCGCTCGGCATTCCGTATCCGCTGCGCAGCGTGCCGACCAGCAGGGTCAAGACATCCGGCAGCTGCTCCTGAAAGGCACTCAGGCGTTTTCGCTCCAGCCTCTTGGCGTAAAGACCAGGAAGACGCCAACCAATTGCCCCACCGATGCAGGCAACAACAATCTGCCGCGAGAGGCCCAAGGTGAGCAGGAACATAGCGCCGACGCTGACAAGGCTCAGCACGACATACTCCGAGACGGTCAGCGGCAGATTGGCGCGCGCCAGGTCAGTCGCAATGGCTGAAGCGAAAGCCTGACCGCCGAGGATACGATTCAACACTCGGAAGATGGGAGTCGATGGCAGTTGAGGCTGCGGGCTGGCCTCGGCAGCCACATCCTCCGCTGCCGGCAGGTGCGACACCAGGTCCAGCCGGTCCTTGATGGAAGGATCCCGGCTCGCGATCATCCGACCAAGGCCGATGAAAAACGCGATGGTCCCCAGGCCGACCGCAGCTGCCACCGCAATAGCGAATGCCTGCATCATTATCCGCCACTCCTCATCAGACTGCTGAACCAACTGGCGATTCCCTGACCGCGGAGCACAGTAGCGATGCCCCCAGCGACGAGATAGGGAGCGTACGGCATGTACTGTTTGGGACCCCGCACCCGGATGAGCAAGAACAGGCCGGCTGCCAACCCGCCCAGGAGAACGCCCAATGTCAGAGCCTGCAGCACCCAGGGGAATCCGGTAATCATACCGATCAAAAAAGCCAGCTTGACGTCGCCCAAACCCAGGGCGTCGCGACCTGCCACAGCCAGCAGCACAAATATCCCCCCGCCTATCGCTGCCCCCCAGAGCGCCGAACTCAGCCCTGGAGCAGACCACAGGATGTTGAACCCGACCGCCAGCGCCATACCCGATCCCACAAGGACGTTGGGAACCAAGCTGTGTTCCAGGTCGATGACCGCGATAAGCAACAGCAGGCTGCAGTAGGTGGCCTGAATCGCGAGAGTGGAACTCCAGCCGTAGCGCCGCTGCAAGTAAGCACAAAGGGCTGTGGACATCACCAGCAGGATACTCCAGCGCGCAACGCGGTACGGACCGTGCGGTGTGGCCAGTGAGCCACGCGGCAGCCGATCAGCGCCGATATTGAGGACAGTGCCAACGCACAAACCAAGCAGTAGTGCAAGCCACATCGAAGCACTCCCTTGGCTACGAGCGTCGTCCGAGGACGCTTGACAGAAGTGATTCCCGTGGCTTCTGCTCTGCTGTGTTCACTAGTGTCTGTGCCAGTTTCAAGAAGCTTCTGGCCACAGGACTGTGCCGATGGCTGACGAATACTGGTATCCCGCGGTTGATCGAATAGGTCACCAGAGGCTCATCATTGGGGATTTGCGCAGTAATCTTCTTCTGCAGCGCTGCTTCAATGTCTTTGAGCCTGAGACCGCCCTTGACAGGGTAGCGATTGATAACCAGGGCCAGATTCTCAGGCGCCTGCTCCCAGGTCTCGACCATACTCAAGAAGAGCCTAGCGTTGCGCAGCGAAGTCATCTCCGGCGTAAGCACCGCGATGACCTGGTGCGAAAGCTGCAGCACCCTCAAGGTCATCGGGTCCAGCGAGGGGGAGGTGTCCAAAATGACATAGTCGTTGGCTTGCTGCAGCCACACGAGGATGCGGTCGAGCTCCGATGGCTGCAGAGAACTGCCATTCGTAGACTGCGGCGGAGCCAGAAGGACTTTGACCCCGGAAGAGTGCTGGGCCAACACCGAGGTCAGGAGTTCGGAATCCAGATTGTCGAGACGAGGCAGTAGATCCTCCATGGTATGTATGGGCGACAGATTCAGCAGCACCTCCAGGGTTCCCCCCAGGATCGAGGCATCCACCAAGGTCACCCTCTTGTTGGTAGTTGACCGCAGGGCTACCGCCAGATTGGCGGCCAGGGTCGTCGTCCCCACCCCGCCTTTGGTGCCCCACAGCGCGACGATGTGTGCAAGAGGCTGCTCTTCCGTGCGCAGGGCCGCCTTGATCCGTGCGATCAGTTCCGCTCCTGCAGATGGCTTGACGATATAGTCGGTAGCCCCCGCCCGAAAACCGGCCACCTTGTCCGCCACCTCATCCCTACCCGAATGGATAATGATGGGAACGTCGGCCGTGGGAGGCATGCCACGCAGCGCACGACACACCTCGTAGCCGTCAACATCGGGAAGGTCAGTCTCTACCAATACCAGGCTTGGGCGCCGGAGCTGTGCCACCATCAGGCCGGCCTGACCGGTCACTGTGCTCAACACCTGATAGCCTTCCATTTCGAGGATGCGCTTGGTCTCCTCTACACTATCAACGTCATGATCAATGAGCAAGATGATGGGCGACACGGATGGCTTCACCCCTAAGGCAGAATGGGCACGCGAAGCTGATAGCGGTCAATCAGATAGTTCATGTGGACCGGCCGCGTGTCAAACCGCTCCTCCGCCCCTGGCGCACGCAACACGATGTCTATGACGCCTCCTATGTCTTTCAGGTGTTTCAATATCAATGCATCCTGCGGATCCAGCGCAAACACGATGGCTGACGGAGCTGCCCGAGTTGGCGCTTCTTGCTCTGGTCCTACCTCGACCGGCCCCGTCTCCTGCGCCGCAGTCGGCCGGACGAGCCACGCGATTTCCAGGTTCTGCAATGCGTCAAAGGTCACCAAGCCCCCGCCAGCCCCCTCCACCTCGACGCCGATGGAGAAAAGGAGATCCACATGATCGCCTGGCTTGAGCAGGTTGCTTCGGCTCATCAAATCGCCGGCCGGGTAGGCCATGGCCACATTGTCCTCGTCCATGGTAAAAGCGAAGTTCGCTCCCCTGATTGTGGGGGATACGACGTGGCTGCTCAGAATCATCTGGTCAGGCGAGATCGGCACCACGGCCAGCTGGCCCACCACCTCAGCCTCATCCAGAATGGCGTTCTCTGGCACCAGACGAGCGGGCGCACTTTTCGTCTCGACATCGGTGCTCCGGATCACGTCGCGTACTTCAATGAAACTCGTGGCAAACACCACCTCTACTTCAGGTTCCTTCTCCTCAGGCTGGGCAACCCTCGACATGCGAAGCATAAAATAAAAGGCCAACACACCGGCCAGCAGTGCGAATACAGCCCCGGCTGCGATCCAGATGAGTCCTGGTCTTCTCCTCACAATGATCAATCCCTCTATCGAATGAGTTGGAGCGTCCGGAGCCCGCCATCTGGCCCCGGGCTTGGGGGACTGGGCACCACGAATCCCTGGAAAGAACCCACAATCCCCTTCATAGGGCCGTTGTGGGCAATACCGGTGACCAGAAAGACCGCAAACCTGATGATATGATAGTACGGTGTGTTCCCGAGCTCCACAATCTGGTCATAGACCGGTATGATCAACCTCTTGCCGATCAGGTTTTGCTTGATCAGCTTGGTCATGTTCCCAGGAGCGTAGTGTACGTCGGACTGTACCCATATCTCTCCTTGGTACCCGTTCTGCATATAATCATCGAGCAGGCTTGCGCCCTCGGTACAGGTGTCTTCCCACACGCAATCCAGGCTCAGCCAGCCGCGCCCGCTGCCTGAGA
>JBFEPU010000223.1:0-4928 GCA_041549915.1 Anaerolineae bacterium
CGACCATACACTCGCGGTTGGCAAGGTCGGCAAACGCACCTATAATGCTGTACCACATCTGAAGACGGAGGGAAAAGGCTTTGGATACGCCCAACCTGCCGTGTAGGTGGAAAACACATTGAAGTCACTTGAAATCCAGCCCTGGCATGTCCTAGAATCGTCAACGGCCTTCTCCAGCCCCTGGCTCCGCGTGCGCAAGGACCTCTGTCGGACCAACCGTGGCAATGTGGTTGACTATTTCGTGATCGACCGCCCGGACTATGTTCTCATCGTGGCGCTCACCCGCGACACGGAGGTCATCGTGGTACGGCAGTACAAACACGGGGCGGCAGAAGTGATCCGCGAATTGCCAGCGGGATATGTGGATCAAGGCGAGGATCCCCTGCTGTGCGCGCATCGCGAGCTGCGGGAGGAAACCGGATACGAAGCAGATCACATGCAGCCGCTGGCGGTGCTGTTTGCCTCCCCCAGCGCGGCATCCCACCGCGCACACGTCTTCCTGGCAACCGGCTTACGCCACGTGGGTGAGCAGCAGCCTGATCCCAATGAGCAGATCGCTGTGGAGAAGGTGGACCTGGCTGCCGCAGTGCAAGCCGCAGGGCATGTGGAGGGCTTTCACGATGTCAGCAGCACCGCCGCCCTGCTGCTCGCCTGGCAGCACCTTCAAGGCACCGGGGCGAGCGCCGATGTCTGCCTCCGGTCCCGTCAGGACTGAGTTGGCTCAATTGTGCGCATCCAAACATCCTTGCTGTCCGTCCGCTCCCAAGACGGCGTCAGCGATTTCGGCAATCGATAGGAGGAAGAATGACCCAGCCAAGGGAAAAGGGCCACCAAGCTGCCCTCCAGAAAGCGCAACAAGAGCTCAACAAACTGGACCCGTACAAGGCGGCGTTCAAGGCCGGCTGTGACCTGCAGTCGGATGAACAGGGCGGCAAGTTCTCGGTCCCCTTCTTGGGACAGGACTATGTCGTGACCTTCCCCAAGATCACGGTGCAGACGGCTGGCGGTCAGAAATCCGATCCTGCCACACAGTTGATCATCCTGCACTATCTGGGCCATGCCGACGGCACTCCACCTGCCGACCACTGGATCTCCTTCCGCGAACTGCCTGACGGGCTGGTCTACTACCCCGCTTTCCAAGGTCGGACCAGCCAGCGTCTGACCCACGAGTACGGCATGGACGCCAGAGCGTTCTCAGCAGCGGCTGAAGCCCTGGGCGGCGAGAAGCTCACATTCGGCGATGCCTCGTACATGTTCCGCGTGCTTCCACGGATCCGCATGGCGGTGATCCTGTACGTCGGCGATGAGGAGTTCGGCCCGCGCGTGAATGTGCTCTTCGATGCCGCCGCCAGCCACTACCTGCCGATCGAGGACCTGGCTGTTCTCGGAGGCATTCTAGCCAGCAAGCTCATCGAGGCAGGCGGCCAGTAGCGAGTCGCGAGTGGCCAGTCGCGGGTCGCGAGTTTCAGCCAGTGAACTGACCGCTGAGGAGCACGCTCATGCCTCAACCGCACCGTGCCATCCTGATCGGTGCTGGCAACCGTGGTCACGAAGCCTATGGTTCGTACGCGCTGGCCCACCCACAGGAGATTCGCTTTGTGGCGGTGGCCGAGCCAAACGATGTGCGGCGTGCCCGCTTTGCGCAAGCGCACGGCATCGACCATCAACGCCAATTCCGCAGCTGGGAGAACCTGCTGGCCCAGGGCAAAGTAGCTGACGCCGCCCTGATCTGCACCCTCGACACCCTGCACGCCGACCCGGCGGTGGCAGCCCTCGACGCAGACTACGACGTCCTCCTCGAGAAGCCCATGGCCACCACGCTTGTGGACTGCATGCGGCTCGTGCAAGCGGCGGAGCGCACTGGCAGGCTCCTGCAGGTCTGCCACGTGCTGCGCTATGCCCCCTTCTTCTCCACCCTGCACGATATCGTCACCTCAGGTCGTCTGGGCGAGATCATCACCGTCGAACACCGCGAGAACGTTACGTACTGGCATATGGCCCACTCCTACGTGCGCGGCCACTGGCGCAATAGTGAGATCGAGAGTCCGATGATCCTGGCCAAGTGCTGCCACGACCTGGATCTCCTGTACTGGAACCTGGGCCCATGCCGGAGATTGAGCTCCCTCGGCTCACTGCTCCATTACCGGGAGGAGAATGCCCCACCCAATGCCCCGCAGCGCTGCACAGACGGCTGCCCTGTGGCAGAGGATTGCCCCTGGTATGCGCCGCGGCTGTACCTGGACCTGATCCCACTGCTGCACATCGGCCGCCGCTCGCCAAGTACCTGGCAGCGCTGGGCAGCATCGCTGATCCTTGATCACCCGTCGCTGGCCGGCTGGGCCCGGAACCGCATTCCCGGATTGGCATCGAAGCTGGACTACCGCGGCTGGCCAATCTCGACCATCTCCGAGGACAGCAGCCCAGAAGCTCGGCTGCGCGCACTGGAGACGGGCCCCTATGGCCGCTGCGTGTACCGCTGTGACAATGATGTGGTGGACCATCAGGTGGTCAACCTGGAGATGGAGAGCGGCGCGTCAGTGGTGCTGGTGATGCACGGCCATTCCCATCGTGAAGGCCGCACCATGCGCTACGACGGCACCCGGGCAACGCTGCTGGGCCGCAGCTACGCCAGCGAGCAGGTGATCGAGATCCACGATCACCTGAGCGGCACAGTGGAGGTCATCCGGCCAACGCCGGGACGGATCGGCCCCACCGGCCACGGCGGAGGCGATGAGGCGTTGATGGCCGCCTTCATCGCCGCCCTGCGCAACCGCGAACAGGCGCTGACCACGGCCCGCGAGTCCCTGGAGAGTCACCTGATGGCCTTTGCTGCTGAGCATGCTCGAGTGACTGGAACAGTGGTCCAGATGGAGGAATACCGCCGCCAGGCCGACAGCGCCCTCAGAGACCTCACAGTATAGCGCTGGTCATGGGGCACAGCTTCACCCGCTGCCTCGTTGCCGCGACCCTTTGTCCGCCACCGCGGACGCTGCTTCCCCGCGCCATAGCCCGCCTGCAAGCCCAAGCAGTACATTGAAGCAGCTCACGCCTGCGGCGAAGCCAATCAGGGTCGTGGCGGGTACTGTAGCTGCCAGCGCTCCACTGATCAAGCCGGAGAACGCTCCGGAGCCGGGAGCGATCATGTTCCACACGCCAAAAACCCGCCCCAGAACCTCCTGCGGCACCTTCTCCTGTAGCAGCGACCCTTCGCAGGCCGGGATTGCGTGACCGATCAGGAGCGAGGAAAAACTCGCCAGCAGCGCCGGGGCGATGGACCGGAACAGGGGAAAACCCAGCAGTGACAGACCGTAGCCCATCCAGGCCAGCACGACCAGTCTCTGCTTGTCAAACCTTCTGCCATACCTTCCCAGCCACAGCGCCCCCACGAGCATGCCTGCGTTTCCCGCTGTCCGGAGGTAGCCATAGACCTGCGGGCCGCCCCCCAGAACATCCTTAACAAACAATGGCAGTCCCGCCAGGAACATGCCATCGCCCAGCACAAAGTACAAAGCGTCAAGCAGGAAGAGAACCCGCACCACGGGCTCCCGCAGGACGTAGGACACGCCCCGCACTAGATCCACCCAGGACGGCGGGCTGGAATCCGCGCCTTGTGCGGCCTGGGGAGGCAGGTCCAGCGAAGCCGCCAATGCAGCAGCCACCATGAGCGAAGCAGCGACGACAGCTGAAGCGTTTGCCAGGCCCAAGGTGCGCACCACTGGCCCGACGGCAGCAGCACCAGCGATCGTGGCCAGGCCCAGAAGGCCAAAGTTGGCGGAGTTGGCAGTCAGGATCTCCCTCTGAGGCACAATTTGGGGTAGGAGAGAGGAGCGCGCCAGGTAGGAGACCAGATTCATCGCCGAGAGAAGAAAGGCGCTCAACAGCACGTGCCACCCAGTCAGAGCTCTTGCCAAGTAGAGCAGGGGCGCCACCGCAGCCAGCACAGCACGCAGGGCGTTGGCTGCGATCAACAGACGCCGCCGATCCACCCGATCAACGAGCGTTCCCGCTGGCACGGCAAGGAGCAGAAAGGGCAGGTAGACGGCAGTGGTCGCCCATCCCGGTGCGCTATTGGATCCGGTGAGGTCTAGCAGCAGCCAGGGCAGCACAGTGAAGTACAGACTCCAGCCCGCATGGGCAAGCACCTCGCTGCTCAAGAGAGTGCGGTATGCGGTGTTCTGGAGCAACGCCTGGTACCCACTGGAAGGCGTGGAAGGTTTGAGAGGTTGCGACACGATCCACCTACTGCCCCAAGAAGGCGCCGGCCTTCAGATCCTTGCGCGCACAGGGGGTCACGATCCGCGAGGGCACTGCCTGAGCCCAAAGCCTCCAGCCAGTCAGCACAGGGAGACGCCACAGCTCATCCCAGCACCATCCGCGAACTGAGCGCGTGCCGCCCAATGCCCACCCAGGAAAGTCAGAGCAAAGCAGCGAGCCACCAATTGGCGGATGCCTGGCCACGAGCAACGCCAAGGAGAGTCGCAACCAGCATCAAAAGAACGAGGATGGCCACTGCCGACAGTCCGCAGTGGGAGCCGCCGACAGCGCCTGGCCCTACCGTCCCCGCTTCCTCAGTCCTGCACCGGCGTGCGGTGTGCCCGCTTTAGGGCCGCCCCAGAATGACGCGCAGTATGATCAAGGCGCCCAGAACGATCAGGCCGGCTCCAAAGAGCAGGCCTATAGAAAAGCCAAATGGACTCACACCGAGGCCGATGAACGCCAGCACTCCGGCCGGAATCAATGCCCACGAGTTGCGTCGATTGGCCAGAAAGACCACTGCAAAGACCGCAGCCATACCCCACAGCACAAAGGTCGCTTCCCACGCCTCGCCGATCAGGCCAGCCAGTGCCGTTGTCACAGCGATGCCAAGCAGGATGCCACCGGGAATCAGCGCCCACCAGTTAGCCTTGCGGTTTCTGAGGTAGATGTAC